>NZ_JBDTJZ010000172.1:0-24960 GCF_039935595.1 Mucilaginibacter sp.
CCAGCTGTATCAAACGCAGTAGTTGCCCAAACAGTAACGGGTAAAGTTACTGATGATAAAGGCGAAACGCTGATTGGCGTAAGTGTAACAGAAAAAGGAACCAGAAACGCTGTAGTAACCGATATTAATGGCAATTACCGTATTAGCGTTGCAGGCCCTGCTTCAACATTGGTATTTACTTATGTTGGCCATGGCCCCGTTGAGGTTGTAGTTGGCAATAAAAGCACAGTAAACGTGACTCTGGTTGCTCAGGCCAATGCACTTACTGACGTTGTAGTAACAGCTTTGGGTATTAAACGCGAAGCTAAAAAATTAGGTTACTCAACCACCAGTGTAAATACTGCAGACCTTACTACGGAGCGTCAAAACAACGTAATGACCTCATTAGAGGGTAAAGTTGCAGGTTTAAACATTTCTCCGCCATCTGCAGGTGCAGGTTCAAGTACCAGGATACGTTTACGCGGCCAATCAGCATTTAACGGTACCGATAACTCTCCGTTAATTGTTTTAAACGGTTTACCGTTTAATCAGAGTGCACAGGGTGCCAGCGGTAATAACAGTGTTGACAACGGTGACGCCTTGTTGCAAATTAACCAGGACGACATTGAAACAATGACCGTGTTAAAAGGTTCAACAGCGGCAGCCTTATACGGTAGCCGTGCTGCCAACGGCGCTATCATGATAACCACGAAAAGCGGTTCCAAAAATTCAAAATTTGGTGTTGAGTTTTCATCTTCTTTCGCTGCCGATCAGGCTTTAGATTATAATAACTTCCAAACTCAATATGGTTTTGGAACTGGCGGTAACAAACCTGCAAATATAGGCCAGGCTATTTCAAGTGGTCAATACAACTGGGGTGCTTTAAATGATGGCTCACCTGTTATTCAGTTCGATGGTATTTCAAGGCCTTATGCGGCTACCCAAACAACCCATCAGCGTATTCTTGATTATTATCGTATGGGACAGTCATACACCAATAGCTTAGCATTTACAGGTGGTAATGCAAGTACAAGCTACCGTATGTCTTACTCTAATCAAGACGCCCTTGGTATTTCGCCTGTTAATGATTATCATAGAAAAGTATTCAATATAGGCTTAAACAGCAAAATTACTGATAAATTAAATACTACGTTTAATTTGAACTATGCCCTTGAAAATAACAACAATTCGCCGCAAGTTGGTGTACAGGGTGCAGGCGCTCCAAACTTCCTTTACCGGATGTCAAATGACATTCCACTTTCAGCATTTCAGCAAAGTGCGGTTGATCCGGGTGGATATGAGCGTGTATCCTCAGGTTTCGGAACCACGTTGCTAAACCCATACTATCAAAACCCGATAAAATTTGACAAAACTAATCGTGACCGTGTGTTAGCTACAATTACCGCGAGATATGATTTCTACAAGTTTCTGTATTTACAGGGCCGTATAAACTATGATTATAGCAATAGCTTCAATGAAAACAACACCCCTACCGGTTTAGGTTCGGGTGGGCAAACTTTGCTAAACGGTGCAAAAACTGCTTATAATGGTGGCTACGCTACCAGTACAAACTACGGTAAGGATGTTAATATGGACTTCTTACTGGGTACCAACAACCAAAAAATAGGAGATTTTACCGTTGAAGGTACTTTAGGTGGCAACACACGCACTTCAGACAGCCGCGGCTTTAACGAAAGCGTAACTGATTTAAACGTTTTTGGACTATATAGCATTGGCAATGGTGTAACTAAAAACCTTGGTTATGGCATTGGCAGAAGCAAGGTAAACTCATTATATGGTGTTGCCGATTTTGGTTATAAAAACTTTTTGTATTTAAGCGTTACTGACCGTGTAGACTGGTATTCAGTTTTAACATACCCAACAGGTAACAAAAATTACTACAACTACCCTTCAATAAGCGGCAGTTTTGTATTCTCAGAACTATTGCCTAACATATCATGGTTAAACTATGGTAAGTTGCGTGCAAGCTGGGCATCAACCGGCAGTACAGGCCCGGTTGGCGCTTTTGGCGGTTTAATTACTTATAACCTTTCAACCAATCCGTATACAACCTCTAATGGCAGCTACACTTTGGGTGGTTATAGTGGCACCGACCCTAATCCATATATCCAAACTTTTGGTGTAACCGAAAAAGAAATAGGGTTGGAAGTAAGAACCCTGGACAGCCGTTTAAATTTTGATATTACTGCATATAACAAAGAAACCACTAAGCAATTGTTAACCGTACCCCTTACTAGTGCATCTGGGTTCAGTAGCGTTCAACAAAACTTAGGCAGTATGCGAAATCGTGGGTTGGAGATTTTAGTAGAAGGTACCCCTGTTAAAACAGCTAACTTTACTTACACCACTTCATTTAACAGTGCTTTTAACGAAAGCGTAGTAACAAGCCTTGGTGCGCCATCAAACACACGTTTACAGGTAGCTAACTTTGGTGGTAACGAATTTATTGGTAGTTTATACTATCAGGTTGGTATGGCTTTGAACCAGCTTGGCGGCAGAACCTATGCACGCGATGCCAACGGAAATGTAATGCTTACCTCATCCGGGCGTTTAATTAATAACTCATCCGATGTGCTTTTTGGTAGTGCCGACCCTAAATGGACCGGCGGCTGGAATAACACTTTCCGCTATAAAAAATTAAGCATGTCAGTATTTATCGACTATAAATTAGGAAACAAAATACTTTCTTCAACCGCGCTTAACGGTTTAAGGCAAGGTTTAACTCAGGCATCATTGGTTGGCCGTGTTGGCGGGGTTGTATTCCCAGGTGTATTACCAGGCGGAACTCCAAACAATATTGGTGTTGATCCGCAAACTTTTTATACAGATTACCGCAATTTGCAAATTGTCGATCCGTTTTTATATAACGGGGGCTTTATTAAGCTGAGGAATATATCGTTAAGTTATGATTTTACAGGAATGATAGCTAAAAACGTTAAATTCATAAAAGGCTTAAGCTTAAGCGCATCTTGCCGTAACGTATTATTGATTAAGAAGTGGATACCTGATGTTGACCCTGAATCATTTGCTTCATCAGGCGATAGCAGGTTAGGTTATGAGCAAACTTCGCTTCCAACAACCCGCACCTACGGGCTTAATTTAAATGTTAAATTTTAATCATTAGTGTTATGAAAAAAATAAATAGTCTTAAAATTTTATTCTCAATAGCTTTGGTTTTTACCTTTGCGAGTTGCGATAAAGGATTTGTAGAATTAAATAAAGATCCCGCCGCATTGTTAACCCTTGATCCGGGGTTCTTATTTTCTAATGCGGAGATTAGTACGCCTACAGGTGGTTGGGAACAAGATCAAACCATTACCCAACAGTTTGTTAACGCGTATAACCTGGGTGCTACAACTGGTTTCAACTTTAATACCAATAATGATAACTACAACGGTAATAAATGGGGCGCTTATGGTACCCCATTAAGAAACCTGGAGCAAATTATAGCTAACACCAGTACCGACCCTACCCGTAATAACTTGTACCAAATGGCAAGGATATGGAAGTCATTTAACTATATGCAAATAGTTGATACTTACGGCTACGCACCTTACAGCGAGGCCGAGCAGGCATACCTAAAAAACATTCTTTATCCTAAATTTGATAAAGATGCAGATATATACACAGGTATATATAATGAACTTAAGGGTGCTATTGCAGGGTTAAATCCTACAGGCGATAGGGTAACATCTGATATCTTTTTCGGTCCGTTGGCTGTTGGCCCGCAAGTAACCGCATGGAAAAAGTTAGGTTGGTCATTATTGCTTCGCCTGGGTATGCGTTACTCTAAAGTAGATGCTGCAAAAGCACAGAGCATTGTTGCGGAAGCATTTGCATCAGGTTCGCTAATGTCGTCTAACAGCGATAACATTATTATAACCTACAATGGGGTTAATAATTATAATAACCCGGTTAATGCTGGTCCGCGCGCAACTAACCCTTACTATTACTATATGGCTGAACCTTTTGTTACTCAATTAACAAGTACAAATGATCCACGTTCAAAATATATTATAGGTAAGTATGCTAATCCGAACGCTATTTTAACCACAAACCCTGATACAGCAATTGCTAGTCAGATTGGTTTCCCTATCGGATATGATCAAAACAGTGTATCAAAAAAATCCGACTTCCAGGGTACCGCTACATCTGGAAGCGGGTTTAAATACTCTCAGTTAAACTATAATACATTCGGTAGTGCCTTAGCACCGACTTTACTTGTAACTTATTCAGAAACACAACTATTGTTAGCCGAAGCAGCATTTAGAGGATGGATAGCGGGAGGCTTAGTAACAGCTACTGCTTATTATAATGCCGGTATACGTGCTAATATGGATGAGATGACGCTTTATCCAGGAGCTGCCGCAATACCTGATGCAAACTATCAAAGTTATATCAGGCAGACAAGTGTTTCTTTATTAACCGGAAATGAACTTCAAAAAATTAACACCCAATATTGGATAGCATCCCTAAGCAACGGTGCAGAAGATTGGGCCAATTTAAGAAGAAGCGGTTTTCCGGTGTTGCCTAAAAATCCAACAGTTGCCCCACTACCGGGTGATGGTTATATACACCGTATGGCTTATCCTGTTGGCATAAGAAACACTAGCATAGACGCTTATAATGCTGCAGTTGCAGCCATGGGTGGTGATGACTTAACACAACATGTATTTTGGGATAAATAAGCCCCTTATACTCTAAAACAATAATTTTATAAAACAAATAATGCAGCCATATTGGCTGCATTATTTGTTTTTATGCGTTTTAAAGAAGCAGGTAATAAATATTTTTGCAAGACGTTTATTATCTAAAAACACCTCCGGCGGTTAAAAATTGTTAATTATAGGAGAAATGTTACTCATTTTAAACAAGTTGTAATAATAAATAATAAATTTACACAGCCTAACCCAAGGCCAGCCATTATCGCATTTATTTTTAGTATGAACAAACCTGAGAAAGAGATTACGATTTATGATATCGCAAAAAGATTAAATATTTCGGCCGCTACCGTAAGCCGTGGATTAAAAGACAGGGCAGGCACCAATAAAGATACTAAAAAGCGCATTTTGGATGCCGCACTTGAAATGGGTTACCAGTCAAACTCATTTGCAAGTAACCTGCGTAACAAGCGGAGCAATATTATTGGTGTAATAGTACCTAAGCTTAATAGTGTTTTTATGTCGCAGGCTATTGCCGGTATTGAGCAAGAAGTAAGCGAAGCAAACCTGACACTTATTATAAGTCAATCTTTAGAAAACGTAAAAAAGGAAATTGGCTGTACTGAGGCAATGTATAGTAACCGTATAGATGGTTTGCTGGTATCATTGGCTTATGAATCAAAGGATACCGAGCATTTTGAGCGGTTTACTAAGCGCGGAACACCCGTAATATTTTTTGACCGTATATCAGAAAATAAAAATTTCCCCGGTATCCATATCGATAATTTTAAAGCAGCTTATGAGGTTACTACGCACCTAATACAACAAGGCTGTAAAAGAATACTTCAAGCCACAGGCAACCAATTGCAAAATGTTTATGCTGACCGTTTTAATGGCTATAGAAAAGCGCTGACAGACAACGGATTAGAATATGATCCGGAACTGATAATGGAAACAGGCTTAAGCCCGGAAGACGGTATAAATATAGCCGAGCGTATTTTAAAATTGAAAAACCTGCCCGATGGGATTTTTGCCACTAATGATCAATGTGCTATTGCCTGTATGCAGGTATTGCAAAATGCCGGCTTAAAAATACCCGAGGATATTGCATTTGCCGGTTTTAATAATGATCCGGTAACTTCTATAGTTAAACCCAACTTAACCACAGTAAATTACAAAGGCTATGAAATGGGCCAGATTGCGGCAAAACTGTTGATCGAGAGGCTTTACTCCCCCGAAAAACAGTCGCCAGCCAATGTATTATTAGGGCATGAGTTAGTGATAAGAGAATCCTCATTACGTAAATAAATTTATTAATATCATAAAAAAAGCGCCCCGGTTAATATTAACCGGGGCGCTTTTTTATCTATATTAAAAATCAATTTTTAAGCCTGAATGTAATAATTGAACCATTCGGGTGGTCTTTATCACTACCAATGCTAATGGCAACATATTCTCTTCCGTCAGTGCCCTGGTAAACAGATGGTGTGGCATTTTGCTGTCCTGGTAAGGTGGTTTCCCAAATTACTTTACCTGTTTTTGAATCATAAGCTTTAAACTTACGGTCCGATCCGCCACCCAGAAACACAATACCTCCGGCAGTTGCAACTGCACCGGCATTTCCGGTTAAGCCCGTTTCAGGCTCACCTGGTTTTTGCAAGGCAGCATCATTACCGGCAGGTACTTTAAATAAATATTTACCTGTAGCTAAGTTAACAGCACTTAAAGTACCCCATGGTGGAGTTATAAACGGCTTGCGGTTCATGTCCCTTATAGCTTGGTAAGCCACAACATTGGTGTACCTTACTTTTTGACCAGCCTGCACCGGAGCATTTCCTGATTGTGCAGTAACATAAGTTTTGTTATCAGTACCGGTTACATAGGCCAATATGGCTGCTTCTTTGCCTTTTATAGCATCAGCAAACCCTGGCATTTTGCCACCGCCAACTTTAATTTTAGCGATGATCTGTTCGTCAGTTAATTTTTTCTGAATATTGATCAATGATGGATAGTTCTGTTCGTCGCCACCCTTTGAAACTCCATGGCAACCAACGCAGTTGTTGGTGTATATAGTTTTTCCTATTTCAAAATCGGTTTGGTTAGTTATTGCCCTGTTTTCAATTTTTGCCATCCTGATGATCTCAGGAGCTTCATTTGATTTAATGTACATGATATTGGTTCTTGGGTCAAACGAACCACCACCCCAGTCGGCCCCGCCATTAGAACCCGGGCTATGGAAAGTACCTTTAACAGATGGGGGAGTAAACATGCCGTCGTAACGCAATTTTCTAAACAACCTTACAGATGAATCATGAGCAGCTTGCGAGAAATTGCTGATATCGGCTTCTGTAATAATCTGGCGGGAAAATGATTTCGGCAATACCGGAATCGGTTGTGTTGGCCATGTTTTTTCGCCAGGAATATCGGATTTTGGAACCTTGGTCTCTTTAATAGGGAACAATGATTTACCGGTTACGCGGTCAAGTACAAAAATAAACCCACTTTTGCTAAGCTGTGCTACCGCATCAATTTTTTTGCCGTTTTTGGTAATAGTGATCAGGTTTGGCGGCGAAGTCAAATCCCAATCCCATAGATCATGGTGAATGGTTTGAAAATGCCATTTGCGTTTACCTGTTTTTGCATCTAATGCTACTACGCAATCGGCAAATAAATTAGAGCCCGGACGATCAACCCCATAAAAATCATAGGAAGTACCGCCTGTAGCTATAAATACCATGTTACGTTTTTTATCAACACTTAAACCGGCCCAGTCATTAACACCGCCAAACTCTTTCCAGGCATCTTTTGGCCAGGTTTCGTAACCATATTCGCCAGGACGTGGGATAGTGTGAAATGTCCAGGTAAGTTTACCTGTAATTGCATTGTAAGCCCTGATATGACCAGGAGAAGCACCGTAATTTTCATCAACTCTTGAGCCCATGATGATCAGATCACCACAAACAACACCCGGAGATGATGAACTAACATCCCGAATGGTTGTTGGATCAGTTCCCGGTATTAAACCTACACGCATGTCAACTTTGCCATCAACACCAAAAGTTTTTATTAGCTCGCCGGTTTTAGCATTAATAGCAATAAGGTTTGAACCCACAGTGGTTAAAATACGCCTATCGTCTCCTTTTTCCCAATAACTAACTCCCCTCATGGCAACAGCACCAGTAAGACTATTGGCTGACGGGTCAAATTCCCAAACTTGTTCGCCGGTAGTTGAATTAACAGCATAAACCTTACGGTTAAGGATTGAATACATTAGTCCATCAACAACTATAGGGTTTGACTGGCTTGCGCCGCCACCAAATCCAAATCCTCGGCCACCAGGTGCAGCGGCACCTGCAGGGGGCTGAGGGCCAAATTGCCAGGCTACCTCTAAATTTTGTACGTTGTTTTTGTTAATTTCCTTTAACGGCGAATATGCATTGGTTTCAGAGTTACCTCTGTACGAACTCCATACACGGCCGCGGCCATCAACAACCTTATAGGCAGAATAAAGTACCACAATGGATAATAAAAAAATAATTTGATATCCTCTTTTTTGTTTTACTGAATTGAAAAACTTTTTGATCGAAATGTTCATTTTGGATTATAATGGTGTTAATTGTTTATTAAAGTTTATATCTATTTAAATTAATTATTACAGTTTATAGCCTTGTTTTGCAAGTAGTTTCCAGGTTTTGCCTTGTTTTTGCCATATCAGCAAATTTCCAATTTTTAAGTCGATTTTTTTACCCGCTTTTATAACCTTTAGTTCTTGTGTCTGCCTTACTATGGCATTATTGCCGGCAATTTGAATAGTTTGCTGGGGTATATTAATGGCCTCATAAATTACTTTTTTATCCATTACATTTTTAACGAAAGCGGTTTTATTTTCCACGTCACCGTTTGAGTGGCAATAGCTTAACTCGTCGGTAGCTAAATTTTCAAGCAGCTTTTTGTTTCGGGTTATCAATCCCTGGTTTAACAGCTTACAATTTGCAGCAACTGATTTTTCATCTGCAGATTGTGCTTTAGCAGCAGTGATGGACACTACCAACATTATAAATAAATAAAATAATCTTCTCATTATGGCGTAAATATAAAATTATGGTCCATTAATCCCACCAGGTCTCGCCCGGCAGCATATATTTCTTTTTAATAAGCGTTTCGTTCAAATCTATACCTAATCCCGGCTTGTCATTAAATTGCAAGTAGCCGTCTTTCAGCATATCAATGCCATAGCCTAATACCTCCGGATCGCCATTACAGCTTTTACCGTCAGCATTGATAGGGTTATTCATAAAGGCCTCATGGCCCGAAAACTCACGTACAGTTGCCGCCCAATGTGCCGATGCAATGGTTGCTATAGGGCCCGCAACATTATGCGTAGCTACAGGCATATAATAGGTTTCGGCCAGGTCGGCAATTTTTTTAGCCTCCAGCAACCCTCCAGCCATTGAAACATCGATCTCAATTTTATTTACGCCCTGGTTTACAATAAATGGCCTAAAATCGTCACGTGTATATAAATTCTCGCCGGTTGATATAGCCACCGGTGATTTTTCGGTGAGCTTTACCCATTGTTCATTATAAGCAAACGGCAGCGGATCTTCAAGCCACCATGGTTTTATGGGCGCAACAGCATTGGCAAGGCGCAGGGCACTGTCAAAATCCATTTCCCAGTGGGTGTGTACTGCTATGTCAAAATCGGGGCCCACGGCATCGCGTACATTTTGAAAGCCGCGTGCATTTTTATCAACTTCTTTATTTGATAGCATACGGTTATCTAACCGCTCCCACTGCTGGTCGCGTATATAATCAATTTTAGCTGCCGTAAATTTTATGCGTTTCATTTTTTCGGCAAATTCTGCGCACGAATCTTTACTTAGCAGGTCGGCCGGTCGCATAGTGGCGTAGGCCCTAACCTCTTTACGATGAGACCCGCCCCCTAATATTTTATGAACAGGCTGATCGTTCAGTTTCCCTATAATATCCCAAAGGGCAATTTCAATCCCTGTAATAGCGTGGGTTGGTATACCATGGTTGCCGCCATAATAGGATGTACGGGTACTCATTTTAAAAACCAGTCGTTCCAGATCAAATGGATCCTGGCCCATTAAAATAGGTTTAAATACGTTAATCACCATGTCTTTGGCACCAAAACTATTTTCGTCATGATGGCACTCGCCTATACCGGTAACACCCGCGTCGGTCTCTATTTTTACCAAAGCGCTTGCCCTAAACCCAATTTTTACCCGCACGCACTTAATATTGGTAATTTTTACTTTTTTAATATTGGGCGCAGCTAATAAATCAAAGTAAGGCATACATGATGCGGCTGGTATGGCTATAGCCATTTGCCTTAAAAACTTACGTCTTTTCATAAAAACTCATAGTTGTTTTAACAAAGCCAAGCAATATTGATAATGGAGCAGACAAATTGTAACAATTGGTTTAATGGTAAACTGATGTTTAATATCAATTTAAAGGTATTATTTTATTAATACACTACAATAACAGATGTGGAATTATGCGGTAACTTTTTTGACACATAACTACATAATGCTTTTAATAATGGATTTATCTATTGCAATTGCCGTGTAAATTTTAATACACGTTAAAACATGTATTAATACACTTGTTATTATTAAACAGGAATATGTTATATTTAGGCTATCAATTATTTATGCATTGTTTGCATTGTTAAACAATTGATTATCAAGCAAAAAATTGTTTGTATAGGTAAGTATCCCCGTTGCTTAAAAAAAGCAACAATATGTTTTTTAATATAAAGTGTAAACAAAAGTCGTATTAAATTGCCCTGATTTTGTGATTTAGAACAAAGTAATTAATGGAGGATAGTTTAAATAAAGATAAACCTGAGGTAAGGTTAAGAGCATTCAGAGCCATTGATGAGCCTGAAACCTGCCAGCTTTTTATTGAAGGCCATACCCATGTTTTAACCAGCATTGGGGTTACTAAGGTTACTTCCTCCAAAAACGAGTGGACCAAAAACCCGGCAGCCTTTGTGATGATAGTAGAATCCATGGATGGTAAAAGGGTTTACGGTGGGGCACGGGTGCATGTTGCGGGCGGCTCGGAGCCATTGCCAATTGAACAAGCTACCGGTGCTATGGACAATGGAATATTTGACCTTGTTTGGAAATTTGCCCAACACGGCACGGGCGAGTTATGCGGCTTATGGAATTCAAGAGAAATTGCAGGCTATGGCATTGGATGTATATTTTTAATACGTACAGCGGTGGCCATATCCTATCAAATTGGCATACAATCGCTTTTTGCTTTATGCGCGCCTTATACTATACCGCCTGGCGAGGCTGTAGGGATGGAACTTGAATCAAGCATTGGTATTGATGGCACTTTTTATTACCCCAAGCTTGACCTTGTTGCCACAACCATGGTTTTAAAGGATGTGCCTACCATGAGTAAGGCTTATGAGGAAGATAAAAACGCGATAATGAAGATACGTGAGAACCTGCAAATTACGCGTGTTGAAGTATTAAGAAAAAAAGAAATAACCATTCACTACGATATTAAAATTCCTAATTTGGATAAATGGGATTTACAGGCAACTATACAACAGGCACAAAAAACTTTTTTAAGCACAAAAATTGATGAGCGGGATTTAAATATACTTTAACCGCTTGTTAGTATATTGCCTATAATTCACTTTATTTGCATAACGCTTTACACATCTAAACCAATGCTTAAAAACAACGCGCAATTATATAGCAGCAGCCAGGATAAGCTCGCCTTTGAACCTATATTTTTCAGACTCGATACCTCCGAAGGAAAACAGGTGTTCGGCAATTTTTTAACCGAAGGAAAAGTTTCAGTTATACATGATGAAATAGAAGGGCAATTGCGCGAACTGATAAAAAGCCAAAACCCATCTCTAAAAATAAAGCCCGACGAGTATGAGGCGCATATTACCAAACATCTTAATGGGTTACCTATAGATGATTATGGCGTATGGGTTTATTACCCCTGGAGCCGTAACCTGGTACATTTGCTGGATGAGGATGAATTTGTAGAGGTGCGTACCAATCGCAATCAATACAAAATTACGCGCGAAGAGCAGGCTTTATTAAAACAAAAAAAAATTGGGATAGTAGGTCTTTCGGTTGGGCAATCAATCGCCCTTACTATTGCTATGGAACGTACCTGCGGCGAGATCAGGCTGGCCGATTTTGACATTGCCGAGTTAAGTAATCTCAATCGCCTGCGTACAGGCTTACATAATATGGGGATCAATAAAACTATTATTGCCGCCCGCGAAATATTGGAGATAGACCCCTATTTAAAAGTTAAACTGTTTCATGACGGCTTGAATAAACAAAACATGGACGAGTTTTTTACCGACGGCGGTAAGCTTGACTTGTTTATTGAGGTATGCGACGGCTTAGATATTAAAATAGAAAGCCGGTACAAGGCGCGCGAGCTACAAATACCGGTAGTAATGGATACTAATGACCGTGGTATGTTGGATGTTGAGCGCTTTGATCTTGAACCTAACCGCCCTATACTGCATGGCCTGGCCGACGGGCTTGACCCAACAAATATTAAGGACCTGACTAACGAAGAAAAAATCCCTTTCATATTAAAAATGGTAGGAGCCGATACCATATCAACCAGGTTAAAGGCTTCAATGATGGAGGTAGAGCAGTCAATAAACACCTGGCCGCAGCTAGCCTCGTCGGTTGTGCTGGGGGGTGCGCTCACTACTGATGTTTGCCGCAGAATTTTATTAGATCAGTACCATGAATCGGGCAGGTATTATGTTGACCTGGATGTGCTGGTAGGAGACGAGCAACCAGAGCAAAATAATAAGAACTCACTGTCGGTCAATCCATATTCGCCATTACAACAGTCTAATCTGCATAAATTCATCGATCAATATTTTGCGCATTCAAAAGCAAGTGGGTTAGCTGTTGGTGATCAGCAATTGGATAAAATTATCGATGCCGTTTTAAGCGCGCCATCAGCAGGAAATAATCAGCCATGGAAATGGGTTTATAGTAAAAATGTACTGTTTTTATTTCATGATAAATACAGATCATGGTCATGGGGAGACTATTACGAAATGGGATCGCACATGGGTTTGGGTGGAGCATTAGAGAACCTACACCTACAGGCCGAAGCATTAGGCTTAGCCGACGACATTGAATTGTTTCCGATGCCAGATGAACCGCGGTTAATAGCCGCTGTGCATTTTAAAAAGGCGACAAAAATAAATGACGAAAATGCTGAACTGGCAAACCATTTATTTACAAGACGCACCAACAGAAAATTAGGGCCGAGAGAAAAAATAAGTACAAGCTTTTTTACCCAACTAAAACAAACTATTAGTGAGTTTGACAAAATTGGAATTTATTATACAGATAATGATGAGGAATTGGATGAACTTGGCGAAATAATAGCCGAATGTGATAAAGTGCGATTGCTAAACGAATTAGGCCATGAAGAATTTTACCATGAAATAAGGTGGAATAAAGAACAGGCCGAACAAACCAGGGATGGCGTTGAAGTAGCCGCCGTAGATATTACTATGGGAGATATAGCCGGATTAAGCGTGGCTAAGGATTGGAAGCCAATTGAACTTTTAGCTGAATGGAAAAAGGGTGGGGCGTTTAAAAAAATGTCGTTAAAGTCGGTTAAATCGGCGTCGGCTATTATCATATTCACTATTCCCGACTTTACGCACCCTATGCTGATAAATGCAGGCAAAGCAGTGCAAAAAGCCTGGATATTTGCCAATAAAGAAGGCATATCCGTTCATCCAATGCTCTCGCCGGCTTTCTTTTTTAACCGCCTAACACACGGTAATGGTATTGATATACCTGTAGATGTTGTTAGTAACCTTGAAAAATTAAGAGAACGTTTTTTAAATATTTTCCCGTTAGAAGAAGGGAGCAAAAAGAATAAAGAGGTATTTGTGATGAAAGTATCAAAAGCAGCGTTAATGAACTCCAAATCGCTACGAAAAAACAAAAACGAAATGTTTTTTAAATATTAATATCTTATAATTACTATTAAGTAATAAATTAATTTGAGTTAAAACCCGGGCATGAATAAAATTAAATATACGCTAATTGTTATTTTACTGTTTTGTTTTCAACGGGCGGCCCGCGCACAGGAAGTTGTAAACTTTAACGGATATTTTCAGGTAATAGGGGGTAAGCTGGAGATACTGACGGATACCAATTCCAATATTTCGATATCGGAAGCTATTGAGTCAAAAAAATATGTTCAGTCAAAAGCAGATTTCCCCAACCTTTTAACCACCAACTACTGGTACTGGGTTCGGGTTGAGCTAAAAAACAACTCAACCAATAAAACTTTAGGTATACAAATAGCTCAGGCTATAATTGATTATGTCGATTTTTATCAGGTAGAAAACGGTAAAGTTATTCAATCAAACTTTAGTGGGCATAGGCGACCATTTTATAACCGCATTGTAAATCATCAAAGTTTTATATATCCGGTTAACGTGCTACCTAATGATTCAACAACTATTTATTTTCATGTAAAAAGTGGCAAGCAACTAATATTGCCTGTTTATGCAGGTACTTTATCGCAGGTGTTTGAACATGCACTGCGAAAAGACATAACCTTTGGTATATACATAGGTATTATATTGGTGATGATATTGTATAACCTTTTTGTGTTTTACAGTGTACGTGATAAAAATTATTTATACTATGTTTCTTACCTCTCTATAGTCTTAATTGCCCAGGCATCTATTGAAGGATATTTATTTAGGTTTATATTACCCCGGTATCCGGCCATTGCAGATAATTTAATTTATATAACCACCGCTTTAATAGGTTTTGCGGCTATTGAATTTTGTAAAAGCTTTCTTGATTCAAAACACTATACTCCCAAAATGCATAAAATATCCTATATATTTTATGTTTTTTATATTGTTCAAATTGTATTTGCGTTACGCGGGAAATATAATATCAGCTACACTATTATGGAGCCGACCGCAATGCTTAGCGCATTATTTGTGCTGGGTATGGCAATTGTTATTTTGCGTAAAGGCTCCCGATCGGCAAAGTTTTTCCTTATAGCATGGTCGTTTTTTATATTTTGTGTAGTTATTTATGGCTTAAAAGACTTTAATATACTCCCTTATAATAGTCTTACCGACTCGGCGCTATTGATTGGTTCGGCCTTTGAAGCAGTAATGCTATCCTTTGCACTTGCCGATAAAATAAACGTGTTTAAAGCCGAAAAAGAAAAATCGCAGGAGGAGACAGTAAAAGCTTTGCAGGAAAACGAACGAATTATACGCGAGCAAAATGTAATACTTGAGGCTAAGGTAGAAGAACGAACCCATGAACTAAGTGAGACAAATGAGGAATTGAACATTACCCTTGAAGACTTAAAGCAGGCGCAAAGCCAATTGGTAGAATCTGAAAAAATGGCATCATTGGGTCAGTTAACCGCCGGTATAGCGCATGAGATAAATAATCCTATAAACTTTGTAACCTCAAACGTTAACCCGCTAAAGCGCGATGTGGATATGATACTTGAGGCGCTTACTGTTATTGAAGAGATAAGCACGTCAGACACGCCAACAGCAGAAAAGCAGAAGAAAATACAGGATTATAAAGAAGAGCTTGATTTCGATTACCTCATAGTGGAAATAAGGCACCTTATAAAAGGTATTAATGAAGGTGCAAACCGTACTGCCGAAATTGTTAAAGGACTTAAAATATTTTCTCGTTTGGACGAGGATGACCTGAAAAAGGCGGATATTAATGAAGGTGTGGAATCAACTATGGTTATTGCCAATAACCTGCTTAACAATAAAATAGCCGTAGTTAAAGAGTATGATGAAAACTTGCCACTTGCCGAATGTTACGCCGGTAAGTTGAACCAGGTATTTTTAAATATTATATCTAACGCTGTTTATGCTATACAAAAACAATTTGGCGATGAACAGGGGGGGCAACTATTGCTCAGGACAACGCACGACGCTGATAATATATACATCACCATAAAAGATAACGGTACCGGTATGGATGAGCAAACACAGAAAAAAATGTTTGAGCCGTTTTTTACCACTAAAGATGTTGGCGAAGGCACCGGTTTAGGCATGTCAATTACGTACAATACTATTAAAAAGCATAACGGACAAATTATAGTTAACAGCAAATTGGGCGAAGGCACTGAATTTATATTACAAATACCAATAATTTTTAACGTAAAGGCAACATAACTTAACTATTATCTGTATAAAGCAGAATAGCAAATGTTTATTAATATACATTGCTTATTTTTAAACTAAAATTACCCGTATTACCTACCAAAATGAGTAACAATGGCCGATAAAATAAAAATATTATATATAGATGATGAACCTGATAATCTGGTAGGATTTAAGGCGTCATTAAGGCTTGATTATCATATACTAACCGCAGTAAATATACCGCAGGCATTAAGCTGCCTTGAAAATCACCCGGACATTAAAATAATATTTTGCGACCAGCGGATGCCCGAAAAAACCGGGGTCGAGTTTTTTGAGGATATACGCATAAGTCACCCGCTACCTGTGCGTATTTTATTAACGGCCTATACCGATGTTGAATCAATTATTAATGCGATAAACAAGGGTAATATATTCAGGTACGTTAGAAAGCCGTGGGCCGAAGCAGATGTTATTTCGGCCATTGATGAGGCCGATAAGTTTTACAAAGCCAATTCAATGCTCGCCGTTAAAAATGAGGAGCTGCAAAAGGCATATAATGAGTTAAACAAGTTTGCATATAGTGTTAGCCACGACATAAGAGGCCCTTTGTCTGGAATTTTAGGGGCCATTAACGTTGCCCGCGAAATTGATGATGTGGAAGAAATGAAGGAGATGCTGTTTTTAATGGAAAAATCATTAAAAAAGCTGGACACCTATATTTTAAGCATGCACGATTATTATAGCCTGCAGCGAGGCGAACTTAAAGTAACTGAAGTTGATTTTAATAAGCTGATTGACGAACTTAAAGATATTTATATAGTATTGGCACGCACCAATAACGTAGCTTTTAATATTAATATTAAACAGGATGAGGTTTTTAGGAGCGATATGATACCATTAATACTAATTTTTAATAACCTGCTATCAAACGCGTTTAAATACCAGGATAAAACCCGTACCGATAAAAGTGTTGATGTTGATATTACTGTGGAGAGAAGCACCGCAACCATTTATATAAAAGATACCGGTATAGGTATTTTAGGTAGCCACATTGGCGAAATATTTAACTTGTTTTACCGCGCAAATTCGCAGGAAGTAGGCTCGGGGTTTGGCTTATATAATGTAAAGAGCGCCTTGTTAAAATTAAACGGGCAAATAGAAGTTAACTCTGTTATGCATCAGGGGACAACATTTAAGGTAGTCATCCCATCTATATGATAAAAAGTGATGGAAAAACTATCATTTATAATTATTGATGACAGTGAACTGGATTGCTTTATAGCCCGTAAATTTATTGAGCATACTAACAGGAACCTAACGGTTAGCACATACCAAAATGCCCGGTTGGTAATTGAGCAAATGCGCAAAAGCGATCTAAAGCGAGAAATACCCCTAACCATAATTTTATTGGATCTGCGGATGCCTGTTATGAATGGGTTTCAGTTTGTGGATGACTTTGAAAAATTACCTATCGACATCAAAAAAAATTACCTGATATACATATTATCGTCTACCCGTAATACCAACGATATTAAAAGAATTTTAACTTGCGCTACAGTGCATGGCATGATTGAAAAACCACTTACGCGCGAAAAAATTATAAAATTGATTGCCGATATAAAAGACGGAGCGGGTAACTAAGAAAGCAGCTTTTGACGAAGCAAAAACTCCAACTGGTCATTTGAGCCGGCCAGTTTATCATTCATGTCTTTTAGTTCTATTTTTTCCAGGTATTTTTCATAGGCCCGGTTTATGGTTAGGTCAAGTTCTTCCTCGTTCCACGGCTTTGCCAGGTAATGAAAAATTTTGCCTTTGTTAACGGCATCAACTACGGCACCCATATCTGCATAGCCGGTTAAAAGTATACGCATAGGGTCGGTATACTTTTCTAAAACTTTTTCTAAAAATTCAACGCCTGTCATCTCGGGCATGCGCTGATCGGTAATAATAATATGTACTTTTTTGGTTTCCAGTATTTTTAACGCCTCATCACCGCTAATTGCAGTAAGTACGTTATATTTTATGCGAAACGTAGCCTTAAAAGAAAACAAATTGTTTTCTTCATCATCTACGTATAGTACCGTTATTTTCTCTGCTGCCATTGTAATTACAATACTTCTGTTTGCATAAGTAAATATAATAATTCTAATTCACTAAATAAAACATCCTAATTTATTCAATTTTACCCTAAAGAAACTTTTTTCACATCATCTGTTTTTAAAATGACATACCAAAGGCTTCTTTCCTTCAAATTAACCCAATTTTAACAGGCCGGTAGCAATGGGCAATATTTGTATCTTTGCAGCAATGCAAGTTACAGATATAGCAGTTAAAGAGGGTTTTAAAAATTATAATAACTATGGGGCATGGCTGCGCCAAAAATATAAAGGGCAGCGTGTTTTTAAAGTTATAGTAGATGGTGGTTTTACCTGCCCTAACCGCGATGGCTCAAAAGGCTATGGCGGCTGTACGTATTGTAACGTAGATTCATTTACGCCTTCGGTGTCGCGTAATAACCCATCTATACGCGAACAGGTTATACAGGGCATGGAACGCGCCCGCACAGGCAACCGGGCCGATAAGTTTATTATTTATTTTCAGCCTAATACCAATACCTACGCGCCGGCACATTATTTAAAAATGATGTATGATGAGGCATTAAGCTATGGTACCGAAGATATTGTTGGCCTGTCAATAGGTACGCGCCCGGATTGCATTGATGCCGAAAAAATAGCGTTACTTGAAAGTTATACCGACAGGTTTGATGTTGACCTGGAAATGGGTATGGAATCTATTTATAATGATACCCTTAGCCAGATAAACCGCGGCTGCTCGCACGATGACCTGATAGCAGCGCTTGAATTAGTAAAAAATAGTAAGCTTGATGTTTGTGTACACACCATTTTTGGTTTCCCCTGGGAAACGCACGAAATGATGCTGCGTTATGCTAACGAGATCAACCGTTTCCCGCAGATAAAATTTGTTAAGTTTCATCACCTGCATATTGTAGAAGGCTCGGTTATGGGCGTAAAGTATAAACGCGAACCGTTTAAGGTTTTTACCCTTGATGAGTATGCCGATTTTTTATGCGAGTTTTTACCCCTTGTACGCCCGGATATAGTGATACAACGGCTGTTCGGCCTTTCGGACAGGGAATTGTTGATAGCACCCAACTGGCTGCTTAAAAAATCAGAAATTCAATATTATATTGATAAGCGCATTGCCGATAGAGGCATTATACAAGGCTCGGCTTTATAACTGTTTGTAAACGCCAAACATATCATTAATAGCTTTCTCTCTGTAAGTAAATATCTTTTGTATCTCTTTAGCTACTAAAAGGCTATTAGCAACTCGTCCAATTATCCCGTAGGGAACAGCATAGGTTAGCTTATCCGCCATTTCAACCCCACCCTTTATGGATTTAAAATGATGCTCGTGGTGCCATATGGCATAAGGGCCCACACGCTGATCATCCACAAAATATTCCTGGTCCTTTACATGGGTTATCTCGGTCATCCAGTTAAGTTTAATACCCAACAAAGGCGACACCTTGTAAGTAATTACCATGCCCGGGTATATTTTGGCATCGGGTTTATAAGCCGATGTAACCACAAACCGCATTTCGGGCGGGGTAATTTTGGCCAGGTTAAGGGGGGACGAAAAAAAGTCCCAGGCTTCGGCTAATGGTATAGGCAGTTTCTGCTCAAAATTAAGTGTATATGTTTTCACAATAAAGTAAGTATAAAGGCGGGCACATTGTTTTACAAAACAAAGTAAGATTACTCAGTTTAAGAATAGTCATGAAATTATTTAGGGTAAAGATACCATTACGCAACGGAACCGCTGCGTTAAAACTTGGGGGGTGTGGTTACTGCACTATTTTATTAGCGCAATATGAGCTGGCAAAAGCTTCGGGTTTGGCCTTAAATACAAAGCCCATGCTTAAAATATAACCCATAGCCTCGTGCAGTGCCTGGTTTGATTTAAACTGCGGGTTGGTGTTAATATCCGCGTGCACTTCCAGGTCAACATCATACAGGTCAAGCAGGTCGCAAAGGGTATAGGCTATCTCGATAGACTTTTGTACCTCGCTCAGCATACGCTCCTTAATACTCATTTTTTGAGAGGTGCGCTCCTGGTGAATAAACATAAACCCACCCCGCTGTTCGCGTAAAAACACAATTACGGTAGCAAAATCGGTTACGTTACCTTTTACCTGCGAGTCGGTACCGATGCAAACCTTTAGCTTGTTGCCTAATAAGCTTTCGCGTTCAATGGCCTGTTCAACCTCTTCAATAATGGGCAATTGGATAACCTCGCCGCTAAATTTTCTCCATGTCATAAAAAGCTGCTTTAATTACTTGTTTACAAACCTTTTAACGGTTTTACTAAAGATAAAGCATAAATCAGCACATAAATATAAAGCCGACATGATTTATTTGTTAACATTATCCTTAATATCAACAGGTTAGTGACAAGGGCGAAGAGTTAGGCTAAAGCCAAAATTCTTTTCATTTACTGCCCGTTGGCTGAAGCCAACGGCAATGAAGCTATACCGTTAATATCTCGCTATTATTGTTGAAGCATTAACATAGCTAAAAGCCCAATCGCGGTATAACCGCATCTAACCTGGTTTTTTAATAAATTTCTTTACTCCGGATAGCACTTTTTTTATCAAATTCGTTTAACATCGTTTAACACATTTTTAATAATTATTTTTATATATCATTGAAAATAAAATAGTTATGTAAAAAATGTCGTAAAATGTGTTAAATAGGTTTGCACCCGCAAAATTAGGTGACTTAAAGAAAATTCTGTATTTTTGCCAATTTTTAAACTTGCCCCAGGTAATTTTGGGCTAAAGCCCAAACCTTTATATTTATTATCCGTTGGCTTCAGCCAACGGCAATGATGATATAAATATTCAATTTATGCAGACTATTTCGGTGGAACAATCAATTCATTGCCGTCCCATTTATGGGGCGGATTATGCATATAAAACAAATGGCTTTAGCCAAAATAGAGTATGATAGGCAACCCCCGCTGTCCGAAGTCTCTGACTATTACTGTCCGGTAAAGCAATAATAAAAAGAAAGGGAAGTTTTTAAAGACCTCCCTTTATTGGTAGTTTTAAGTTACCACACAAAAAACACCAATGAACAAAAGTACCTTTTTTACCGGACAGCCGATATTCGCTCAATTGTTGCGATTTATTCCCCGGGATATGATTCGCCGTATAACCGCCGAGCATAATGCAGATAGATATTGTAAGCGGTTCACCACTTACGAGCATTTAGTAACCATGCTTTATGCTACTTTTAATCATTGTAATTCGTTACGGGAAGTAACCACAGGTATGCTTGCAGCGGAGCAAAGACTTAATCATCTGGGGTACGTTACCATCCCAGGCGCAGCACCATATCAGACGCTAATAACAGGAGACAAGCTGATGTTTTTGGTGCCATTTATTATAAGCTTTATCAAAAGTATGCGGGATTTTTATCGGACAGCCGAAAAAAAAGCATAGCCTCCCGATTGTATATATTTGATTCAACCACTATATCTTTATTTCAAGAAATACTACGCACTTCCGGTCAAAATCCTGCGGGGAAACGAAAGGGCGGTATCAAAGTTCATACGCTGATAAGAAGTGACCAGGACATACCTTGCATGATCCGCTATAGTGCTGCCGCAGCCAACGATTCCCAGTTTTTAAAAGAAGTACATCTCCCTAAAGGTTCCGTTCTTGTCTTTGACAGAGGTTATGCAGACTACATAAAGCTTAACAGCTTTTCAGCGTCAGGGGTAACATGGGTGACGCGCAGGCGAAGCAGGTCCGCTTACGATGTTCTGGAAGAATTGAATAATCCACATAAAGAAAAAGGGGTTATTGCAGACAAACGTATCCGCTTGGGCTACAGGGGCAGCAATCGCGTTTTAGGCAGAATTGTGCAATTCAAAAGCCCAGAGAGCGGAGAGGTGTACGAGTTCCTAACCAATAATATGAAAATGAGTGCGATAACTATAACTGAGTTATATCGAAAACGCTGGCAAATAGAGCTGCTATTTAAAAGAATGAAGCAAAACTATCCGATTAAATACTTTCTTGGTGACTCGGAGAATGCTATAAAGCTACAAATATGGTGCGCTTTGATAGCAGACTTAATATTAAAGATCATTAAGAAAGGAATAGCCGCTAAATGGTCCTTCGCTAATCTGGCTGCAATGATGCGCCTGCATCTTATGACGTATATAGATATACGTGGCTTTCTAAAATCACCGGAAAAAGCATTGCAGAGCAAATTTTCAAACACCCAATCTGCCAAATCACAACAACTGCTTTTTATTACATAGGGCCTGCTATCAGCATATTCTTATAAAACCGCCAAATTGTGATTTATTCATACATTTAAAATGTAGTCCTGTTTTTACCGGACAGTAATAGTTAGAGACTTCGGACAGCGGGTAACACCGACCAACGGCTGAGTATTTATATTGCTTTTGTTAACCATTTCCGGTTTAAGAATCCCTTTTAAAGTAATAGATTAATTAAAAGTAAAACCAATTTGTAAATTTAAACCTAATGATGATGGTTCGCTATTACCAAACCTTGCAGGTAGCGATAAAGACACAAAGTAGTTGACATCTTTAGTACGGGCATAAACCTGATTAAATACAGGTGTAAAACCATAACGGCCCGAAGTTTCAAACGCTAAACGTGATATTATGGTAAATCCATGATCAAAACGAAACATTGTACCGGGATCAAATAGTAAATTGCTCATTTTGCTGCTTCCGCCTGATGCCTTAACAGTTGGTGTAATTTCATAACTAAACCCAAACTGGTCACTGTATAAAACATTTACACCTATAGGAAAACCAATACTTGTTGTGTGATTAGAGAAATTGGGCGTGAATTTACCAACTGAATAAGTTTCAAGTGGCAAAATAAAACTTAAATAGCCAACTACTTTTGGATATTTAGGTTTTGAAGTTACCTTTTGATAAATTGATCCCTGATATTTTATTGAGTCGGGTGGTATCTCCTGTATTTTTTGAGCATATAAGACTTTTGGAGTGAGAAGTGCGAAAATTATTATAGACAACAAGGTAGATTGTAGGGCACGGGAATTGCCTTTATTCTTAATAAAAAGTAAAAGTTTTTTCATAGTTGATTAAATTTTGTAAATGTGGTTTGGAATTCGTTATATTTTTAAAAATATAATGATAATAAAAAAATGAAAAAGTTTCCTTAATATTTTAAAAGGAGGTTTATCAGAAGGATTTAAAAATGTTTTATGACTTTATACTTACATATATTTATACCGGCAACAACCAATATTAAAATGCCGGAATAAAAATAAAAGCTATCTCTTAAATATATAATACACTTTCAATGATGGAATCAACATTTACAATAAACGGTAGAATATGGATAGAAATAAACGGTGAAAAAGTATTGGGGCATGGGCGTATTGAGCTGCTTGAGCGCATAAATACATCAGGGTCAATAAGACAGGCTGCCATTCAAATGAAAATGTCTTACAAGCAAGCATGGGACCTGATTAAACATATGAATACACATTTCAAATCACCAGTTGTAATTTCTCACAGGGGTGGAAAAGGGGGTGGCAATGCAATTGTTACTGAAAATGGTTTGATTTTAATTCAGGAATTTCACCAGTTACACAATAAACTAAAAGAGTTTTTAAAGGCATATAAACTTGAGATGCCTTCATAAATTAGCAAATTATTATCCGCACTAATTCATTGCCGTCCCATTTATGGGACGGATTAAAAAATATATCCAAATTGGCTTTAGCCGAATGGTGATTTCCTTATAGCTTTTTAACAAGGAAAACGTTAGGTGAATTAATATTAATTACAATTTGTTCAATGTTTTCATTTTCACAGATTGTTAAAACAGACTTTGTACCTAGTACTGCGTAAGGCGTTTTTTCTTCTGCCCATTTAGACAGAGCACCCTCATCACTAAATGCCCACAACGTTTTAAGCCCATCGCGTTCGTCAACGGTGGTTAGCTTTAATGTTGTATTTTCATTTGAAATAGTCCAATAACGAGGTATGCCCCCATCATCAACAGTCGGTAATAATAGATAGGAGTTCCCATTAACAATTTCTTTCATTACCATCTCGTATGTTGTAACTGATGGGGTTTTTGCCCATTTATTTAACAAAAGCGTCAACTTCTCGTTGTCGTGATCAAGTTTATTTCGTCTTCGGAATATGTTTTT
This sequence comes from Mucilaginibacter sp., assembly GCF_039935595.1. Taxonomy (GTDB): domain Bacteria; phylum Bacteroidota; class Bacteroidia; order Sphingobacteriales; family Sphingobacteriaceae; genus Mucilaginibacter. The sequence goes on from NZ_JBDTJZ010000172.1 coordinate 24,129, forward strand.
AAAAACGTCCATTAATGCGCCTCCAGCCAATTCAACCCCGTGCCAATCTCCACCATTATTGGCACCTCTGTTTTAATAGCAGTTTTCATGTTGTGCATAATGATGGGCTTAACGATCTCTATCTCGTGGTTGGGCACATCAAACACCAACTCGTCATGCACCTGCATGGTCATGCGGGCATCCAGTTTTTGGGCCTTAAACTCTTTATGAATATTGATCATGGCTATCTTGATCATATCCGCTGCCGAGCCTTGGATGGGGGCGTTAATGGCATTTCGCTCGGCAAAGCCGCGCACGGTTTGGTTGGCCGAGTTGATATCTCTTAAATACCTGCGCCTGCCCATCAGCGTGGTTACATAACCATTTTCGCGGACAAAGTTCATGGTATCGGTCATGTATTGTTTAATGCCGGGGTATTGGGCAAAGTAGTTCTCAATAATTTCGGCAGCTTCTTTACGGGGTATGCCCAAATTTTGCGATAATCCAAAAGCCGACTGCCCGTAGATAATGCCAAAGTTTACCGCTTTGGCATTACGACGCTGGTCGCTGGTTACTTCCAATAAACTTACGCCGTACACGTTGGCAGCGGTGGCGGTATGGATATCCAGGTTTTGCACAAAGGCTTCCATCATATTGGCATCCTTGCTCATTTCGGCAATAATGCGCAGTTCTATCTGCGAGTAATCGGCAGATACGATGGTATGCCCGCTATCCCGCGGAATAAAAGCCTTACGCACCTCGCGCCCGCGCTCGGTACGGATAGGTATATTTTGCAGGTTTGGATTGGTTGAGCTTAAACGCCCGGTTGCCGCTACCGCCTGGTTGTAGGAGG
>NZ_JBDTJZ010000173.1:0-18996 GCF_039935595.1 Mucilaginibacter sp.
CGAAAATTAAAAAGACAGCAAAAACGTGCCGAAAAAGAGGCCTTAAAAGCCCAACAATTGCCAACTCAGTAAAACCACGTATACCAGTTTGGCGTTCGCAAACGATTGGTACACGTGGTATAGGTGACAAGATATTGTCACCAAAAAAGTAAAGCAAATATTTTATTAGTTTAGGTGTAACCTTTTAATAATCAGCAGCGTCATATACAAGTAAACCAAACCCTAAATAGCATGAAAAATATTTTAACAACCCTGAGTGCGGCAATATTGATCATAATAACTTTTGGTGCATTTGCACAAACCCAGCAAACCAGGCCGGTATCAGGTTTTAGAGGCATTTCGGCAGCGGCGTCTTGTACTGTACATATTAAAATTGATGGCACAGAGAGCCTGAAAATTATAGCAGATGAAAGTACTTTAAAAGATTTTGAAACCGTAGTTGAAAATGATATATTGATCATCCGGCAAAAAAATCATCTTTCATGGAGTTTGTTTTCGGGCTTTAACCATAACCGGGTTGATGTGTACGTTACCGCAAAAACCTTGTCGTCGCTTACCAGTTCCGGATCTGGCAACATACAGTTGGAGGGCAGCCTTACCGGCAATGCAGAAATGAAAGCTAGCGGTTCAGGAAATATAAACGCGGCTGTTAATGCAACAAGTTTGGCCGTGTCTGTTAGTGGTTCCGGCCACATTACTTCTGCTATAACCGCGGGGCAACTTAACGCATCTGTTAGCGGATCAGGCGGTCTTGCACTTAACGGTGCAGTAAAAAATGCCGACATAAAGGTAAGTGGCTCCGGTAATATAAAAGCCAAAGAACTTAAGGCCGATGTTGTAAACGCAAATGTTTCCGGATCGGGCAATATCTCCATCAATGCCGATAAAAAAATAAGCGCACACGTTGCAGGCTCAGGTAATATTACTTATACAGGTAACGCAACTGATATTAATGTAAATAGTTCAGGCTCGGGTAGGGTTAAAAAGGGGTAAAATATTCGAACTTTTTCTTCTGATTTTTAACCAAGCTACTGCAACAGCAACTTCAAATTAATCCCAAAATTGGTAAACGCGGTGTTAAACGTTTGCGAAGTATAAGGCCGGTTAATGGTTGAGTCATAAAAGAAACTCAGGTTAAAACGCTGGCTTATGGAATAATCAATGGATGGGCGGTAGGTTATATTTTGCGCGCCCGAATACACCTGGGCGGCTTTTACATCGGCAAGATAAATAAGTGTTTTACTATCGTGCAGGGCAAACTGAATCTTAAAGTTTATATCATTTTTTAATATGGAGTTATTAAAAAGTCCGAACGGCCAGCGCATATTGTTGGTTTTATAGCCAAAATCAACCGTTACCCATTTATCATTTTGCTGGGTTAGCTGGCTGTTAAGCAAGCTAAGGCTTAATGCCCTGCTTTGCCGGTACTCCAGGGTGGCGGTCATATTATTTTTAAAGCGCATATCGGCCCCCAATAAGGGTACAAACTCCTCAAAAATACTTATCTGCGAAAACTGGTAGTTAGGTAAAAAATTACTGTTTACATCCCTTGAACTTACATGCCCGTTGGTTTCCTGGTATTGCGGCAACGTATTAAAATTACTTACCGTATAGGCCGAACTATACCCGTGCTGTAAAGTAAACGAGTCGAACACCTCTGCCAGAAAAGGCAAACGGCTTAGCCCGTTATAGGTTATATGCCAGTTAGGTATGGGAATTGAAGGGAACTGGCTCAGACTAACGCTTGACGCATTTTTACCCGTATATGCAGCCAGGAAGGCAGGCACAACCACGTCCTGCGAGTTTTGTCCATAACCATCGGCATAGCCGTTCGTGGTAGGTGTTGAGTTAGGATTTTGGCGCCCCAGTCGCTGCGAGATGGCTGCCCTATTGTCTAAAAATTTCTGGTAAGTAGCTGATATATTATCTACCCCACTTTCTTTAGAGAATGCCGTTGCTATGGAGATTATAGATACACTATAATTACCCGAGGTAATTGGCGATAAATTTTGAAAGCCACCGGCAGATGGCAGGTATTTAAAGTTAGTTTGATAGGTATGTTCCTGTGTTTTAAACCCGGTTAGTTCAATGCGCAGATCATGTGTGGGCTCAACAGTAGCTTTAAGGTGGTAATCTTGCTGAAAGTTGGTTACGTACAATTGGTTTTGCAGCGTATCTTTTGATATCCAGTTATTGGCTATTGCCCTGCTGCGCAGATCGGCCTGGCTGCCCAATAAAAAGCCTATACCCGGCGCGTTATAATTCAGGTCCTCGCCCAAAAAGTTTGATTGTGGTAAATACCCCGGTAAAAACGTGCCTTCGCTACTGGTGTAGGTGCCGCTTATATTTTTAACACTGGTTAAAATACTTAACAATGCACCACCAATGCCTCCCCCTTTACCGGGCTTATCCAGATTACTTAGGGCTGATATTTTATTATAAAGCATTGTCATGTTTAATGATGGCGTTAACTGAATATTGCGCGCGTTTTGTATGCTGTTACCCACATTAAACAAGGGGTTGCCAATGGCAAATTGAGGCGGGGCCTGCCAGTTAAAGTGCGTGGTATAACGCGCCAGTAAACCCATCCAGTTTAAAACGGGTATTTTGGCAAACGGTACGGTATAATTGGCCGTTAGCGTATGGTTATAGTTGGTGGTACGCCCCAGCCTGCGCAGGTTTGACCACAACGTGTCTTTTTTTAACCCGGTAATGCGCCCGTAAGGCTCATCAACTACCGAAAGGTTTGAGGCATCCAGATCAAGGGTTAATGATTTGGTAAGGTTCCATCCTATGCCATATAGCCGCGTTATATTAAAATTTTTATTAAAGGTTGTAGGTACAAATACCGGGTTAGCAGGATCATTATTACGCAGGGTATTTTCTGAATAAAAGCGATCAAAATTCATACTGAAATTTAATCGCGAAGGCATCAGGCTAAAATTGATGTCGCGTATTAAAGCCAGCGTATTTCTTTTAATGATCTTTTCAAACGGACTTATATATTTAGGCTGGTTAGCGTAATTATAAGCTACTGATACATGGTAGGTTTGCTCAATATCATTCAGGGTAGTAAAATCATGGTGCAGGTATTCGCTATAAGCATAAGTGGCGTTAAAATTTTCAATATCCCAAACATGATTAGGCGAGTTTATATTGGTTTTAACCTTATGTACATTAGTTAGGTTGATGCTTTTGCGCCGGGTATAATCTTCGGCGGCGTTTTTTATAGAGTCGCGTTGCTGGCTGCTGGTTGCGCCGCTCAGGGTTTGACTCAGCAATACATCGGGTTGTGCCGGGTCATATTTAGGCATGGCAACCTCCGACGATACATTTACATAAGTTGGTATATGTATACCCGTTTTATCCGGAAAAAACTTACCCAGGTCCATACTGGCCGATATATCATAAGCCTGGTTATCGTTCAAACTACGATCGGTAGGTTTTGAGTCAAGCGTACCAAAGCCTGCGGTACTTTTACTGCCCGAAAGGGTTATATCAGCAAAGTCGGCCAGTTTAATATTAGCTCTTGCGCGCGCGGCCCAGCCGCCATCATTGTTAAAATCAGTAAGCCGCAACTCATCAAACCATACTATGCCCGATTTTGCTAAACCATCATCAACGCCCGGCAATGAATTACCCTGGTATGGATTACGCACACCCAGCATAACCGTTTTTAAACGGCTCAGATCAGGCATACCAACAATAATTATCTTGTTTTGCCCGTCGCTATACGTAAACGGGCGCGTTAGCGGCCATGGCCCTCCCTGGTATTTAGCATTGTTACGCGCCACCTTCGCGTCGGTTAATAATGAAAGTTGAAGATTAAGTTCATTTGCTGCCGGCCATATCTCATCGGCATTGGTTGTTGGCGGCGTTACCTGTAAGGGTATTTCGTATTCGTAATAATTGTTCTGATAATCGGCACCTAAACGTATAAACGCATGCACATCATTATTATTCAGTGTAGAGGTGGTTTGTGCCTCGGCGTGTATAAACATTTGCAGGTGCTTATACTGCCTCAGGTCATTATTAAATGTTTTAAAAGCTGCACGCGAATACCCGTCGCTCAGGTTGCCGAAGTTTAATGATAATGATTGCTCATTTAACTGGGTATTGCCTTGTAAATTATTATAATCGCGCTGACGGTTTATGCCCGGCGGCACTACATAAGGTATAGGTGTGCGTTTACCATTGGCCTCAATATTTACCGTCTCTACATTCAGTGTCGAATTATCCAGCGGCGGGTTTGTAAAAGCCGGGTCGGCAATTACATTAAGGGGGTTATTTTCGGTATTATAGGCCCGCCAGTCGCCGCGTACCAGTTGCAGGGCCGCAAAACGTAACACCGCGGTATCGGCAAAATTGGTCATAAACATGCGCATAAAGCGTATAGCTTTAAAATCCTGTATGCCGCCTACGGCAGATTGATAGGCTGAAATAGGTATACGAAACTGGTACCAGGTTACCGGCTTGGTGTCGCCGTTAGGCAGCTTAACCTGCGATACTACTTTATCATTAACAAAATTTTTGCCTATCACCAGGTCGGCCGGGCGCATGGATACTTTGTATTCAAAATATTGATCATCCTGGCTCATGTTATTATCATGGTCAATATCCTCTCCATCAGGCAATGACGTAGCAGCCGATGTTTGCAGCCCCAGTTGTGCCTGCGATTGCTCTGCAGTTTTTGAGTTGCCTTCCGGGCCATTATATTGGCTGTAACGCTTTAATATACCGGCCTGCTGCTGGTCAAGCTGGGGGCCCTGGTAATACTGGTAATCGTCTGACGAAGGGTCATTAGCCAAACTGGCAGCAGCTTGCGGGTTTAACACTGCGGAGGCCTGTTGCACTACCGGGGCAAATTTGCTTTGCTCGTCCGCATCACCCAACCCGTCTAACCCCACATCCTGCAACTGGCGGGCAGCGGGGTTATTGTCAAACGCGTTTACCACCGGCTGCTGTTTAGGTACACGACCCCATGCGGTATTATCAACCGTGCTCAGGTCGCCATTAACAGGCAGGCCATTTTCTAAACTTTTGCGGCCATCTTTTAAAACGTCCTCTGATATGCTGCCCAGGTTAAGTAAAAGGTCGCCACCTGCCGAACCCGGTTTATAAATAAACGGATCCATCACCCAAAACTCAATATATTGTACGTTTAACGATTGAAAATCTGTGGTCGAAATAGGCCGGTAAATACCCCCCCAGCGCGATTTTGGGTTTTGCAACGAACCATCGTTGTTTATGCCTGCAGTGGCGTAATTATACGGCCCGCGCACATTTGGGTAAAAAGCCAGATCAAGCGTTGACAGGCTTAACGGCAAGCCGGTAACAGGCTGTTTATACGGGTATACTTCTGTTTCATTAACCTGCCTTACATAATGGTTGGATAGCTCCGTACGAGACACCGGTATGGAGCCCGAATTGGTATAAAATATAGGGTCGATATTATAAAACGCCAGTCTTGCCCGGTTATAGCCATAACTCAGGTCATTATATAAACGCGATTCGGGGAAATACTGCGGCGTGGCGGATAGCTGCCAGCCTATTGCCCCTTTAAGATCAATTATCGACTGGCTATTTTCAAAATCGTCCAGGTACGAAGTGCCGTTTTTTGAACCGGCATAATTTAGCGCGGACGGGCTGCCCGGCAGCAATTGCGCAAACTCGCCATTAAAATTAATGGACGACGGTGCTTTGGTATGAATAAAAGGCATTTTATCAACCAAACGCGTAAGCAGCCTCGATGTAGAGTTGTAATTGCCATCAAAACCCCAAATAGAATTGGAGATAGACTCCTGGCCCGCTATCTCATTTTGAGAGATTGGCTGCTCGGTTAAATGCATAAACGTTGCACCCAACGCTAACTTAGGGCTAACTTTGTAATCTAACCTTGTACCGTATAACGATTTTTGCTGAACTCCAAATAATTCATTACTCTCCAGGTTTACGCTAATAGGTTGCCCTGAGGTAATGAGCGATTGGTTAATGATATTAAGAGTCCCGGCATTATAGTCGATGCTATAATCTGTGCCCTCTACCAACTTTAACGACCCCGCGTTTACAGTTACCGACCCCTGCGGTATGTTTACCGCGTTAAGCTGATATGTTCCTCCACCTCCCTGGGCGCTATAAGTACCCTTAATTACATACCGGTTAAGCTGCGGAAAAAATTGCTGCGCCACCGTTTTGGTCGAGTCGTACAGTGGCTGGAAGGTGTACCGCTTTATCAGGTCCGTTTCGCCCGGGTTAAATTGCCGGGCAAGGTCAGAGCCAAAAGGCTCCAGTACCGGGAATATGATACGCCCGTATGTCGGATCAATAGTCACCTTGTCTAAAAAGTCAAAATACCCGTCGGGCTGCTTTTGGCCCTGCTGGTTAAGGTTATCTAAATCGGTTAATTGCAGCCAGAGTTTACCTTTAGTATTTTGCCCTTCCTCCATCAACGGCTTTTCAATACCCGACTTATCATCTAAACGCGCTATGCGCAGTTTAAAATTAGTAGAGCTAACCTGGGAAGCGTTAAGCGAATAAATGTTTTTCATCATCAGCTTCCAGGTAGGCAGGTTGGTTTTTAGCAGCGTATTTTTTAATAGTTTAAGATATAATAGTTTTGGCGCAGTGGCATCAACCGGGATATCTGCTGAAAACTCGCCAACCTGGTATTGCACGCCGTTATACGTATACTGGTAAGCTACAGCCAACACCTCATCGTTATTTAAAGGATAATTAAGCGATATATAGCCCAACTGCGGGTTAAGCGTAAATTCCTTGGATGTTAGCTTACGCGCATAGGTTAGCTTGGCATAGTTATCCGTACCGCCATGGCTGGCAAAATACTGGTTTAACGTATTGGCCGGATCATTAGACAGCCGTACCGACGCGGGTAAATTAGCCAGCAAATTGTTGGATTGTTGCGGAAACAACGGACTTTGAAAACCCGCAGGCAACGCCGAAAAACCCGGACCGCCCTGTATCTGCGCCGTATTGTAAGGTGCATTTTCGCCCAGATCCATAAAGCCAACCACATCTCGCGAATCGGTGGCTACGTTGGTGCGGTTAGTGGTCCAAACCTCAATTTTTGTAATATTTACATTGGAACTGATAATAGGGATATTGGCCAGCGCCTTGTTATAATTATTGCGGAAAAATTGCGATAAAAAGTAGTGCTTATTGGCTTCATAATCTGAAGCGCTTGCATTAAACTCGCCCTGCTGCGACCCATTAGAGATAGTGATTGTTTTTGATTGCGACCGCTGCTGGGTTAAAATACTGGTTACATTAAGCTTGCCAAACTTCAATTTGGTACGTATACCAAACAACGCTTGTGTGCCGGTAATTAACGACGTATTTAACGGCATACTTACCGTACCGGCCTGTATTTCCTGAATGATCTCGTCAGGGTGACCGGTATATTCTAACTTCAGCTGGTTATCAAACTGAAACTGTGCCTCGGTATTATAATTGGTGGCAATTTTTAATTTATCGCCTATCATACCGGTAACATTGAGCTGTATACGCTGATCAAAATTAAAATTGAACTGCTTGCGCTGGCGGGTATTAAAAAGCGGGTTTTGGTTGCTGTTTATCTGCCCACCAATAATGGCTTCGGCAGATCCCTGCGGCCTGATATCAATAGTAGGGCTGCCAAATATGCGTTCAAAAGTTTTGTTGCGCACTTGTATTTGCGGTATAAAACCCGGCTGTTGCGATTGGTAAGCATAATTATCAGACAGCTGTTTAAAATAATCCCGCTTCTCTTCTTTTTGCTTTAGCGCTAAATATTCAGAAAATGTGAGGTATTGCGGCGGGCGGTACAACAAATTGCCTACACGCTCATAAAGTACATATTTGTTGGTAAGCAGGTCGTACTCAACAGTACGTACAAGATTAGGTGGGTCGGGCTCAAATACGCCATTACGCGACAGTGCGGTGTTTGATATGGTACGTTTTAAAGGAGAAATTATAGCTGTTGTGTCCTTTTTTAAAACGCTGATGGGGCGCTGGGCAAAAACAACGTTTCCTGCCCCGCATAAAGCAGAAATAATTACGATACACGAAAGAATTTTTTTAGTAAAAATCCTAATCACAAATTCGAAAAATCTAATGATGCGTAACTATAAGCTTTTTAGCGCCAACTTAATTAACTGCTCTACAGTTAAAGTTCCGCCATTTTTATTAATCTCCTGTTCAATAACCTTTTCGGCTGCATTACGGGCAAAACCCAACATCACTAATGCCGATAATGCTTCATCTTTAACTGTTTTGTTTGCCGGTGCCATAGTTAATGACGATCCGGGCCCTTCTTTGCGTAATTTGTCCTGCAGTTCCAATATAATTCGCTGCGCAGATTTGGGGCCTATCCCCTTTATACGTTGTATTAAAGGTACATTACCATTTATAATAGCTATTTGAATTTCGTCAGGTGTGATAGATGATAGCATCATGCGCCCCGTGTTGGGCCCAATGCCTGATATTGATATTAAATGCAAAAACAAACGGCGCTCCCCTTCGTCGGCAAAACCGTATAAGGTATGGCCGTCTTCTTTTACGTGTAGCCAGGTAAATAGTTTGCATCGCTCATCATTCCCCAGTAAAGAAAAAGTATGTAACGATATATTGATATGATAACCTACGCCGCCGGCATCAATAATAACGTATGCAGGGCATTTAAAAACCAGTTTACCATCAATATATGCGTACATAAAGTATCTTCAATAAGTTGAGAACAAAATATAAAAACCTTATCCCTTAAAATAACACGTAATAGCTAATGATAAACCAGGGTGTGATCAATCACCACTTCTAAAATACGAAAAATTATTTTACCCCGCCTTTTCCTGGGCATCGGCCACCGCAATGGTAACCATATTCACTATCTCTCTTACCGAACTGCCTAACTGCAATACGTGTACTGATTTTTTTAACCCTAACAGTATAGGACCAACCGCTTCGGAGCCACCTATTTCCTGTAATAATTTATAGGCTATATTGCCCGACTCCAGTGTAGGGAATATCAACGTGTTTGCGGGTTGCCCTTTTAGGGTTGAGAACGGGAAGTTATCCGCAAGTAACCTGGCATTCAAAGCAAAGTTAGCCTGTAGGTCGCCGTCTATGATCATGTCAGGATATTTGTCATGTAGTATGCGTACAGCCTCACGTGTTTTTTCGGGAATAATCCCTTCGTTTGAGCCAAAATTAGAGTAGGATAGTATAGCAACACGCGGGCTAATATTGAATTTTTTAACCGCTTTTTCAATCAGCACGGTAATATCAACCAAATCATTAACCGATGGGCTAACGTTTACAGTGGTATCGCCTAAAAACACGGGGCCTTTTGGTGTTATCATCAGGTACATACCTGCTACACGGTTTACCCCTGTTTCTGTACCAATAATTTGCAACGCCGGCTTAACCGTGGTTGCATAGTCTTTAGTTAACCCTGATATCAGCGCGTCGGCTTCGCCAAATTGCACCATACAAGCACCGTAATAATTTGAGTCGCTCATTAATTTGCGTGCCTCGTATAAAGTTATGCCCCTGCGCTGGCGCTTTTTATATAAGTAGTTGGCGTACTTCTCTGTATTTTCTGCGCCTATATGCGGGTCAATGATCTGTACATCATCCAGTTCAAGGTCATTCTCTTTGATGATCTCTTTTATTTTCTCAACATCGCCAAGCAAAATTGGGGTAGCAATACATTCTTCTTTTACTATTTGCGCTGATCGTAATATCTTATAATTATCGGCATCAGCAAAAACAACACGTTTAGGATTTTGCTTTGCTTTATTGGTAATATTACGCAATAGCTTATCGCTTGACCCAATGCGCAATCTTAACTCTTCGGTATAGGCTTCCCAATCGGTAATTATTTTACGCGCTACCCCTGATGCTATAGCCGCTTTTGCAACAGCTACTGATACCTCGGTTATTAACCGGTGGTCCATCGGTTTCGGGATAATGTATTCCCTGCCAAATTTTAAGTTTTTGGTATTATAGGCCAGATTTACCGACTCGGGTACAGGCTTTTTAGCAATTTCGGCAATGGCATGCACCGCGGCTATTTTCATTTCTTCGTTAATGGCAGTAGCCCTAACATCCAACGCACCTCTGAAAATATATGGGAAGCCCAATACATTATTTACCTGATTAGGATAATCAGACCGGCCTGAAGCCATAATAATATCTTTACGTGCTGCTATCGCCAGTTCATAAGCAATTTCAGGGTCGGGGTTTGCCATGGCAAAAACAATAGGGTTTTTAGCCATTCCCTTTAGCATATCCGGTGCTACCACATTACCTGCCGAGAGGCCTATAAAAACATCGGCGTTTTTTAAAGCGCTGGTCAAGTCGGTAATATCTTTACGTGTGGTGGCAAATTGCTGCCGCATCTCGTCCAGGTCGGTGCGTGATGTGGATAACAAACCATTAATATCAAACATCACCAGGTTCTCTTTTTTAACCCCTAATGATAAATACATTTTTGAGCAGGATACCGCGGCGGCGCCCGCGCCATTAACCACCATTTTTATCTTGTCCAGCTTTTTGCCCTGCACCTGGCAGGCATTTAATAAGGCTGCGCCCGATATAATAGCCGTGCCGTGCTGGTCATCATGCATTACCGGTATTTTCATTTCGGCCTTTAAACGGCGCTCTATTTCAAAACAGGTAGGTGCAGATATATCTTCTAAATTGATACCACCAAAAGTGGGTTCTAATGCTTTAACAATGTTTACAAACTCGTCAACCGATTGTACGTTAACCTCCAGATCAAATACATCAATATCAGCATAAATCTTAAATAACAAACCTTTGCCTTCCATTACCGGCTTACTGGCTTCTGGGCCAATATTGCCCAAACCCAATACGGCAGTGCCATTGCTTATTACGGCAACAAGATTGCCCTTTGCGGTATATTTATATACATCATCCACATTTTCGGCAATACGCAGGCATGGCTCGGCAACCCCAGGCGAGTAGGCCATTGTCAGGTCGCGTTGTGAATTGGTGGGTTTGGTAGGTACTACCTGTATTTTTCCGGGACGGCCCTTTGAATGATAGTTTAAGGCGTCCTGTTTACGGTTTGGCTTATTCATGGTTACAATCAAAGTTCAAAGTTAACTTTTTGAACGGGTAATGCATAAAAAAAACCCGGTCATGAAAAATCAAAACCGGGTTCCTGATAATAATGGGTTAGCCCCTGGTTATGTTTACCAACATATCGGGCTGGGCTTTATAGTTTATTACTTTTAAATCGTGCTTAGAGGGCGGTTGTTGTACTGATGATTGGTGCATATCATTTAACCACAACCTTTTGCCTGTAGCAGCTTTGTTACCGTGTATATTGTTCCAGTCTTTCAGGTCCTGTAATTCTATACCATACTTGTCGGCTATTTGGGCAAGCGTTTCGCCACGCTTCATCACGTGCGATTCGGGCATCTTGCGGGACGCCGCTTCTTTAGAGGCGGGCAATGCCGGCAAAGGCTCGGAGGCAGGAGCATCCCCATTTAATACGGCATATAACGCATTGTAACTTTCTTTGCCCGGTACAGGTATAATTAATTTACGGGGAGCAGCAGTACTGCCATTTATTATTTGACGGGTATAGGCGGGGTTTAATAAGGATAGCTGATGCGAGTCGACGTTCAACGCTTTTGAAACATCGCTTATTGACACAAACCTGTTTACCATTACCGTATCAGCACCTGCTTTGGTAAAACCCCAGGGCTGTGCTTCTATATCATGATCTTTAGCATAGTTCATTACATACGCCACACCAATATAGGCCGGTACATAATTACGTGTTTCTACCGGAAGATATTGGCGTATTGACCAAAAATCAAGCGCGCCTGCTTTTGCAATGGCACGTTCAACATTGCTTTTACCGCAATTATAGGATGCTATAGCCAGCAACCAATCACCAAATTCCATGTACGCATCTTTTAAATAAGCGGCAGCGGCATAGCTTGCCCTTACAGGGTCGCGGCGCTCATCTACATAGCTATCCATATTTAGGCCATACATTTTGGCGGTAGCCGCCATAAACTGCCACGGCCCGGTTGCACCCACCCTTGATACCGCTGTAGGATCAAGCTTGGACTCAACTATTGATAAATATTTTATTTCTTGGGGGATACCTGCCTCCCTGAATGCTTTTTCGTAAATAGGGAAATAATATTTAGATAACCCAAGCACCTTGCTCATTTCATCTTTATGACGGCTGTAGGTATCTATATAGGTTTGTACATATTCGTTATAATCTAACGGAACCTCTTTGGTTATCGAATCTAAACGAAGCTTAAAAATGGAGTTTGCATAATATGCTGCAGACTTCGCCGCAGCAACTGTATCGCCGGGTGAGGATGTGTTTTTATTTGCATTATACGCCAAAACCGAGGTACTGGCGTAAACTATATTTAACAATAAAATACAAATAGTTACAGTAAAAATTTTCTTCATTCTTTTATTTAAGGACTGTTACGGATCAATAAAGACAGAAGTTTTACTAAAATATTAAATTTTTATAGTTGAAGGAAATATTTTGCAAAATTTAACAATTCCTGCTCCTCAAAATGCTTTGCTAATAGCTGTAAGCCTAACGGTAATCCATCAGCATTATTGCCTGCCGGCAATGATATTGCCGGTACGCCTGCTAATGATGCCTGCACGGTAAAAATATCGGCCAGGTAACCAACAACAGGGTCTTTATCACTCTTGCCAATGGCTGAGGCGGGTTCGGGTGCAGATGGGACTAAAATAAAATCATACTCCTGCAAAATCTGTTCTGTTTTTTCGCGGATAATACGGCGCACCTTTTGGGCCTTGGCGTAATAGGCATCGTAATACCCGGCGCTTAAAACAAATGTACCCAGCATAATGCGGCGCTTAACTTCCATACCAAAACCTTCTGAGCGTGAACGCTTATACGTGGAAACAAGGTCAGTAGCATTTTTACTCCGGTAGCCATAATGTACCCCATCATATCTTGCCAGGTTTGATGAAGCTTCTGCTGTAACCAAAATATAATATGCCGGCACCAAATAGTCCAGATGCTCAAAAGCAATTGGTGTAACGGTATGGCCCTCGGCACGCAGCTTATCAATATAAGTAGTTAACGAAGCTTTTATTTCGGCATTAACCCCCGGGCTTGATAATGCCTCCTGTAAATAAGCAATTTTCTTTTTTGCTGCTGATGACTGCAAATTGGTACTGTAGCTTTCAACCGGCTTTTGCGATAAGGTACTGTCATATTCATCGGCACCTGCCATAACTTCTAACAATAAAGCAGCATCTTCAACCGAACGGGTAATGGGCCCGGCCTGGTCAAATGATGAAGCATAGGCAATAATACCATGCCTTGAAACGCGGCCATAAGTTGGCTTTAATCCAATCAATCCGCAAAATGATGCAGGCTGCCTTACAGAGCCGCCGGTATCAGTACCTATTGCGGCATGGCACATATTAGCTTGTACGGCTACAGCCGATCCGCCTGATGAACCTCCTGAAACACGGGTATTGTCGGCATGATTTTTTACCGGGCCATAATATGATGACTCGTTTGTGGCGCCCATAGCAAATTCGTCGCAATTACAACGACCAATTATGATGGCGTCTTCAGCTATTAAACGCTCAACAATGGTTGAGGAGTAAATAGCGGTAAAATCTTCTAAAATTTTGGATGAGGCACTCAATTTATGCCCTTTGAAGGAAATATTATCCTTAATAGCTATAACCATACCTGCCAGTTTACCGGCGGTACCCTGCTTAATACTGTGGTCTACCTCAACGGCCCGGGCTAAAGCTTCATCTGCAAACACCTCATTAAAGGCGTTTAAATGTGCATTTAATTCAATTTGACTCAGGTAATTTTTTACCAGTTCTTCAACGGTAACACTTCCGCTTTGCAACCCACTCTTTATTTCATTTAAAGAGGAATAAAATTTAGCCATGGGCCTAAAATAAAAACTTATCCATTGAAATTATAAATAAATTCAACAGATAAGTATAAATGTAAATAAGCTATAAATAGAAATAAGATAAATCAACCCCTTATTAAAGGATTAAACTTTTGATTTATCTTCATTATTAACGGGTTCGCTGGTTCCGTTTTGCGCGTCTTTAAATTCTTTTACGCCTTTGCCTAAACCTTTCATCAGTTCAGGAATTTTTTTACCGCCAAATAGTATTAAAACTACTGCCAGAATAAGAATGATTTCAGGTGCACCTAATCCCATGATTTTTTATGTTTAATATTAGTTATAACTATAATTTATGTTGTTCGCCCGTTTTAACGGCCTCTGTAGATACGTGAGTTTCGTCTGTATGGTTTTCGTTTTTAAACGCATAAGGGTCAATCGGTCCATTATCCACCAATTGATCAGTAGCGGTTACGTGGCTTTGCCCTGCTGGTATGGTATTAGCTACCGGCTGGTGTTTGTGCACGTCTTCAAAATCGCCATCCGTATCTGTATACTGGTACGGCTTATGCTCTTCAAGTTGGGCAGGCTCCGCATGTTCTGCTAATTCAGCATTAGCAGCCGGAGTAGCTTCTGTCGTTTTTTTATTTTCGTAATTATCTATCTGGTTATTTATCTCGCGCTTTACGCCTTCAGAGGCATCTTTAAAATCGCGAATACCTTTACCAAGCCCACGGGCCAACTCAGGTAACTTATCGCCGCCAAACAAAAGTAACGCCACAAACATGATCAGCATTACCTCGGGGCCACCAATATCTAAAAACAACAGGGCTGAACTAAACATAATTTTACTATTTAAGGTTACAAATATACGTAAATAATATATTAACGGATGTATTAACAGATGTAACTATTTAGTTGCCAGCCATGCTTGCGGATTAATTGATGTAGTACCTTTATTTAACGTAAAGCTTATTTCTGTATCGCCCGATATTGGATCAACAGCAGCTGTGCCAATGTTTTGTTTAGTGCTAACTTTTTGCCCTTTTGATACATTAACTGACTTTAAATTAGAATAGGCTGTAAAATACTCTCCGTGTTTAATAACAAC
Organism: Mucilaginibacter sp.; assembly: GCF_039935595.1. GTDB lineage: Bacteria > Bacteroidota > Bacteroidia > Sphingobacteriales > Sphingobacteriaceae > Mucilaginibacter. The sequence goes on from NZ_JBDTJZ010000173.1 coordinate 15,031, forward strand.
GAAATATGTGCCGCCCATATCCTGAAAACCATATACTTCACCGGAAAATATTGATCTTACTGATGCCCCAGGATTAGTTTTTATATCCCACCCATAACTTTCCATTGATATACCTTCAGTATAATATTTACCAAAGCCATGTATTATTTCGCCATAAGCAACTGGCCATGGCAAACTACCTTTGTTATCCAAAAACTCGCTCGAAAGTTTGGCTGCTTCAGGGGTTGCATTTAAACTCTCATTGATAGTTCTGCGCGAAGAAGATTTGGTTGTAGATTCTTTGTTACCTGCTTTGGCTCTGGCCAATCGGTCCTCTTCGGCAGCTTTACGTGCTGCTTCAGCAATTACTTCCTGAATCTTCCTATTCAGTCTATCTCTTTGAGCCTGTAGATCTTTTAGTTGTTGTTTTATATAACCAGCCTGTTTTGAAAGACTGGAAACTAGTTTTAAAGTTGTGCTTTTTTGCTTACCTAATGTTGCTTTGTCTTTTTCCTGTTCAACCAATAAATTATGCTTTTCTTCCTTGGTTTTGTCCAGCTCGTTTATTTTAATATGCAAGTCGTGCTGGGTGCTTTCAATATAACCGGCCTGCCGTTCGCGGTAGGTGGCAAACTGCTGTAAATATTTTAAACGTTTATAAGCCTGGTTAAAATCCTTCGCGGCAAAAACAAACATCAGTTTATTATAGGCACTTTTATTACGATAGGCAAATAGCACCATACCGGCGTACTCTTTTTTAAGTTGGTCTAACTGGTTTTGCAGACTATGTACGGTATTGGTATTGGTGGATATTTGATTATCGAGGTTACGCACTTCGCTGTTAATAATATCAATCTTTTCCTCCCTAAGCGCTATTTGCTTTTTTAAGTTGGTTAACTGTCCCTGGTTAACTTTTTTATTGTTCTGTACATCCTGCAATTGGTGGTTTAGCTGCTCCAACTCATCATTGATCCGGTCGCGTTGCTTTTTTAAATCGGCACTCGATTGCGCATACAAGTTCGCTGTTGCAAAAACACAAATAAAAAGTAAAACTATCTTTAAAAATTTCATTGGTTCAAAAGTATCAATTTTAATCAGCCGGCGAATATCTTTCAGGAATATTGAACGGATACTCCAGCTGCTGATCAAAATCAACCCGGGTATAATGCAAATTAACTTGTATTTTTTTATTTTTTATAGCAGATTGAATATCTATTTGCGAAGGCACTATTTTATTTTCAGCCTGTACCGGCGCGTCATTGGTTACCTGTAGGGTTTGCGCCTCTGCCGGATTTGATAAATTTAACAGCTGTGCTTTTTTATCGGGTCCCAAAGTAAGTCGGTAAACCAATTCCTGCAATTTACCCGATAGCGTAACGTTGCCGTTGGTAGGTTGTAAAATAACATGCGGATCATTCAAAATTTCGGGCATGGCGTTGCCTACCAGCAAGGCTTCTAATGTTTTATAGTTTATTTGTTTGCTGGCATAGGTATAAATATAGCTGAACGGCTTTTTTAAATACATACCCTGCAACTTATTAATAACATATATACTATCAGGTGTTATCAATGCCCGCGCTACCTCAATACCCAATATGGCAGTTACTGATACCCATATTTTTTTATTATGATCAATACGGATGTTTAGCGTAACATCATTGCTGTTATCATCAATATTTAAGGTGGTGCTTGATTTGGCAGCAAAGGTGTTAAAATTAAGCTGGCGGGCCTTTATATCATCAATAGGGTTAACCGTTTTAACTACCGGGGCAGGTACCGGCGCGGGTGGGGCAACTACTAATTTTTTTCGTGCCTTACAACTTACCATAACCAGCAGGCAAACGGCAATCAGCAGTTTATTCAATATATTTCTTCTCATTTATTTTTCGATCCAAATTTGGCGATGTGCTGCCGTAATCTTTAGCTTTTTTCCAGTTGCTAACGGCACCATCAGCATTACCTAAATTAAACAGTATATCGCCATAATGTTCGGTTTGTACAGCACTTTTATCCTTGTTATCAGCCAATGCTTTCTCTATCCATACCTTAGCCTCGGCATATTTTTTTTGTTTGAACAATATCCAGGCGTAAGTATCCTCAAACGATGCATTTTTAGGTTGCAGGTCATTTGCGTGTTTGGCATACGCGGCCGCTTTATCTAACTGCTCATTACGTACGCTTAAATAATAAGCGTAATTGTTTAACGTAAAAACATTATCCGGATTATAGGTAAGCGATTTTTCATACGCCGCGTCAGAGCTTGGAATATTTTTAAGTTCGTGATAGCAATCGCCCAATGCGGAATAGGATAAAGAGAGTATTTCTTTATCCTGCAACTCCAGCGAGGTGGCATTTTTTAAATAACTTAATGCTTTGTTATACTGTTTTTTTTGTACCCAGGCCACCCCAACAAAATAATTCATAGCTGCCTGGTTTGGAAAGTACGACAAGGCGTCCTCGCCATCCTTTATTACATTATCAATTTCGTTGTTACCCAGTTCAATCCTTACCAATTGCTCGCGCACTTCATATTGCTGGTTATCAATAGTTATTGATTTTTGATAAGCATCACGTGCTTCCTTAAACTTTCCATTCTGAAAAAGCATATCGCCATACAAGGCATTAGCACGCGCATCAGTGGTGTGTGTGGTTACTATTATTTTGCTCAGTTCAAGCGCGCTGGCTTTGGCATTAGGATCAGGGAATTTTGGGAAATAGCCAGTTACTATCCGCAGTTTCTGGTTAATGTCCAGGTCAGGCACGGCAAATGCCAGTTCCAGTTCATTAAAACTCGCGTCGGTATTTTTTTTGTCGCGGTAAATATCTGCCAGCGCCAGGTGTACCATACCGTTATTGGGGTCGGCTTTTTTTGCGCGCTCCAAAACTTTAAGGGCATTGTCATTTTGGCCACTTGAGTTATAAATTTCGGCAAGCAGTAAATAATAGCGTATCTGGTTCGGTTCGGCAGCAATACGCTGTTCCAGCCCGGCGGCGGCCTGATCAACTTTACCCTGCTTTAAATAAATTTTTTGCCGGTTAACGGTTATCTCGTCAGACGGGCCTGTAATTTTTTCTAAACTATCATACACCTTTAATGCCTCGTCATATTTCTTTTCGGCAAAATAGGCATTGGCTATGTCCAGGTAATAATCGGGCTTGTCGGGGTTTATTTTAATCAGCTCATTTAATACATTTTCCAGTTTGGCTACATCGTTATTTTTTTCATAGATGTCGGCCAGGGCCACCCAATACCATTCGTTATCCGGCTTTACAGCAACAGCCTTTTCAAGCAGGGTTTGTGCTTCGGGATAATTATTCTGAACTTTTTTAATTTTAGCCAGTTCATAAAGCGTGGCATCGTTTGAGGGGTCAATTTGTAAAATACGAGTATATAGGTCAGCGGCTTCTTTGCTATTATCGCGCGTTTTTTCTACCATCGCCGAATAGAACAAATTTTCTACCATCTCTGTATCCACACCCGGCTTTGCAGTGGCCTGGGCTGCACGGGGAGGCCTTTGTTGGGCATAAGCACTTGTAAAAAGCAACATACACGAAGCAAGGCTCAGGAAACTTGTACTTACCCGGCCTTTTATTTCAGTATACAATTCAATGCTTTTCAATGCTTAATAAACTTTTTTTATCCTTGCCTCTAAAATTTAAATATAGCTTTTAAGTTTTTCCATTCAAAATATAAAGCCGTTAACCCAAAAGCCAACAACAACCCATTGCCTATAAATATATTACGGTTAAATACATAGAATGATAAATAAACGAGCAAAAGCGATGAAATGATATAAGCCAGGTTCTTTTTTAAATTATACGGAATAGGATAATTTTTTTGCCCCCAGATGTAGGATAATACCATCATAACCGTATAAGCAGCCAGTGAGGCCCACGCCGAAGCCATATAGCTGTATTTAGGTATAAATAGGACATTTAATATGATGGTTACTATGGCACCGAACCCGGATATATAAAGCCCGTACC
>NZ_JBDTJZ010000174.1:0-6177 GCF_039935595.1 Mucilaginibacter sp.
CGGTTTTTTTATGCCCTATCAATTACAATTTCTTAATTTCGGAGTATGACTATCGTATCCAAACCTATAATTGTTTTTATAGCTGCAATTACGCTGTTAACAGCCTGTAAGCGGGACGTTACACCCGAAAAGCTTTATGGCAATTGGAGATATGTTAAAATAGAAAACCCTGGCACCAATCCCCCATCAACCGATCCCGACTGGAAATTAAAACTGGAGCACCCTTCTATCGTGTTTTCAAAAAACAATGAGCTTACCATTTGGTGGAATGGTAAAATACTATCGCATGGCACTTTTGGGGTTGATGTAAATAATATACGCTATAAAGAAATTTTGGAGGGTGGGCGTACCAGCGAGTTCCCATTTTATGTGTCTAAGCTAACCGATAGCGAAATTGTGTTTGAAACGCTGGGGCCAGACGGATCGCGGGTAACGGCTGTTAAACAATAAAAAAATTAAAATAAAAGGTGATAATTACCCGGTTAATTACACATCTATATAAAACAACTTTGTATGCGTAATATATATCATTCGGTTGAGCAGCGACAAAAGCTTTTTATACAGTTGTATAAAACAGCGTTCCCGGCCATTGCAAAATATATAAGCCGCCTGGGCGGTACAGCTGATGAAGCTAAAGATGTTTTTCAGGATGTGCTGATTATTTATTACGAAAAAATGGTGGCCCAAGCCCTGCCTGAAAAAGATATTGCCTACATGGTGGGTACATCAAAAAATTTGTGGCTGCAACGTTACCGTGAAAATAACAGGCAGGTGTCGCTTGATAGCATCGATATACCCGCCAGCGAAGCTGAAACCCCTGCCGATAAACGCTTGTTGAATTTTTTAGCTGTGGCCGGCAAAAAGTGCATGGATCTGTTAAAAAGCTTTTATTACGACCAATCGCCCGCAGCAGAGTTGGCCCAACAGTTTGGCTATTCGGGCGTACGCTCAGTTACCGTACAAAAATATAAGTGCCTGGAAAAAGTAAGAGAAACCGTTAAACAAAAATCACTGACCTATGCCGACTTCATGGAATAATCCCGCCCAGATAGATAACTACCTGGGCAACAACATGAGTAATGGCGATGCACTGGTATTTGAGGCCCATTTACTATTAAACCCCGAGTTGGTTGATAAAATGCAATGGCAGCAAAAAACGTATATGCTTGTACAAAGCTATGGTCGCCGGCAGCTTAAACAAGAGATTGAGGCTGTGCACCAGCAGTTATTTACGCATACTAAACATAGCCGCTTTAGCCAAAAAATAATGGCGCTGTTTAAAAAACTATAATCTAAAATTTTATGAAAATTGACCAACAAGAGTTCCGCAAATTTGCGGTGGGGAATAACTATGCCCCAAATTTAAGTATAGACAGGTATATATCGCACGTTGAAAAAAGCAGTATTCCTCATGCTATGACGCCTTATATAACCGAAGAGCGCGAAATGCGTGTAGCGCAGATGGATGTTTTTTCGCGACTGATGATGGACCGCATCATATTTTTAGGCGCGGCAGTTGATGATAATATAGCCAATATTATACAGGCACAACTGCTGTTCCTGCAATCAACCGATGCCAAAAAGGATATACATTTGTATATCAATTCGCCGGGTGGCTCGGTGTATGCAGGTTTTGGCATTTATGATACCATGCACTTTATTACGCCCGATGTGGCTACCATTTGCACAGGTATGGCGCTATCAATGGGTGCTGTTTTATTGTGCGGCGGGGCGGCGGGTAAACGCGCTGCGCTTAACCATTCGCGCATTATGCTGCACCAGCCTTTAGGGGGCGTACAGGGTCCGGCATCTGACATAGAAATCACCGCCCGCCAGGTATTAAAAATAAAAAAAGAGCTATACGAGATCATAACCAAACATAGCGGGCAGGATTACCAAAAGGTGCATGATTTATCTGACCGCGATTACTGGATGACGGCTATAGAAGGTAAAGAATTTGGAATTATTGACGAAGTATTAGGCAACTAACTTAATGCCCTGCAATTACGTTTGCCCCGGCCTTTGCAGGGCTTTTTATAAACCTTCGGCCCGTTAACAAAACAATTAAAGCGATAATAGCCGAAACAGCCATCGTACCTGCCATAGGCAATGCGCTCTGGCTGTTAAAAATGCTGATGCCTAATGATGCCAGCGCACCTAACCCCAACTGTGCTGCACCCAACAATGCTGCTGCCGTACCGGCGTTTTTTTCGAAAGGAGCCAGTGATAGTGCCGACGCATTGGGATTGGCAATACCTACACAGCTTAGTACAATAAATATCATACAAATAGTACCGCCCAGGCCCAACCATCCGTTTAACGTTGCCAAAACAAATAAAATGGTGGTTATTACCTGTGTTACTATGGCAACTCCAATGATCTGTTCGCTTTTATAGTACCTAAGTAAAACATTATTTACCTGGCTTGAGCCTACAAAACCTATTGAAAGCCCGGCGAATATCCAGCCGTAGGTTTTTGCGCCGGTTTTAAACACTTCCATAAACACCAATGGCGAGCCGGCTACATAAACAAACAGACCCATAAAGGCAAAAGCACCTGTAAGTGCGTAGGTAAAAAACTGGGCATTTTTAATTACCGCCAAAAAACTGTTGATAATAGGAAGCGGTTTTAATGAATGCGTTGGGTCGGGCTTATGGCTTTCGGGTAAAGCGAATATTACCGCCAACAATATCAAAACAGCCATTGCCGCCAGTATAATAAATATAAGGTGCCATCCCCATACAACTGTAACGTAGCCACCAACTGTTGGCGCCACCATAGGCGACGCGCCTAATATGAGAATAAGCAAGGCAAATATTTTGGCATTATCCGCTACCGGAAAAATATCGCGCACCATGGCCATAGAGGCTACACCCGCAGCGCAGCTGCCTACCGCCTGTATAAACCGTAGTAGTATAAGGGTTTCAATATCAGCGGCAAAAAAACAACCTATTGATGCTGCTATATATAAAACCAAACCTATATAAAGCGGCCTTTTGCGGCCATACCTGTCTAACAAAGGGCCATACAATAATTGCCCAACTGATATCCCCACAAAAAAACTGGATAATGATAAAGATACCTGCGCGGTAGTAATATGAAATGATTTGGCAATAGCCGGAAATCCTGGCAGGTACATATCAATAGAAAAAGGGCCCAGCGCGGTAAGCGCGCCTAATATTAAAACTGTAAAAAAGTACCGTTGTTTAGTCATGCAACAAAAAGGGCGGGGCCCGTTAAGGGGGCAAATGTCGCTTTTTGGTTTTAACCTTGCCTGTTAATAATGTAATTTTTATCAACACGTTACTGCCTACAAAAACATACGCTTTTTAGCTATAAAATTATAAACGGACTATATATATGGCTCTTATTGACCTTAAACCAATTGGCTTGGTATTTGTTATACCTGTACTACTAAAAAAGAGCCTTATGAAAAAAATAATTCTTTATACCGGTGTTTTGATAACTTTTATATTATCAGCCGGTAATTTTGCACAAGCACAGGACCATAAAATAAGCGATCAGGGTAAGGGCGCTATAATTGGCGGCGCAGGTGGCGCTGTTGTAGGTGGCCTTATAGGCCATAATGTGGGCGGTGCCCTTATAGGCGGTGCCATAGGTGCCGGGGGTGGTTATGTTATAGGTAACGAAACCCGTAAACACAAAGAGAAAAAACGCCGTGAGGCTTATCGCGAAGCTTATTACCATAAACACGGGCATTATCCAAATGCCTATGTTTACCGCAAGCAATAATTATATTAAAACTTTAAAAAAGGCCATAATGATATCATTATGGCCTTTTTTGTATAATTTTGAGTGTATTTTTTTAGTTATAATTAAATTAAATTACTATTAAAAAAGTTATTAAAAAATATTTATATTTGACTTAATAATTCAGAAAAGGGTTGCTGTAGTTTCATCAAATATGCCCCCTCTACTAGTTAAATATAATTAAACCGCCTTTTCGACGTTTTATTAACAACACCTATGTTAAAGCGAATTTTAATTTTAGACGACAATCAGGACATTCTTGAAATTGTACATGAAACACTCACGTATGAGCAGTTTGATGTAAAAAGCACCGGCGATGGAATGGAAGTGATGTTCCTTGTTGAAGAGTTTAACCCCGATTTGGTTATTTTAGATTACCGCGTAGCGGGAACCAACGGCGGCGAATTATGCCGACAAATTAAAGCGCACCCCAAATTTGGCGATACTCCTGTTATTATTTTTTCGGCATATGTTAATCACCAGGCTGATTTGTTTGCCTATGGATGCGACGCTATTATTAATAAACCATTTGATTTGACCGAACTGGTTGAAAAAGTAAATAGTTTATTAAACACTAAGCCCTGCTAATTGTTATATAAATAACTCCGCTATCCAATTACTTAATTATACTATTGTATGTTAATTGGTAAATGATTAATTTTAAAGTGATTAAAGGAGGAATAAACTAAAACTTGTTCTTTATTTAATTGCAAACACATTAATTATTTAATTTAACAACATTTACCTGATGAAAATTTTTGTAGCCAGACTACCTTATCAATTTAAGGAGGCTGACATTGCCGAATTATTTGCCCCGTACGGCGAAGTTAGCGCTGTAAATTTAATTATGGACCGGGAAACCGGCCGAAGCAAATGCTTTGCTTTTGTGGAAATGCCTGATGATGATCAGGCCAACGCGGCTATTGCCGGCTTAAACGAAAAACAAATTTTAGACAAAGCTATTGCCGTGAGCCAGGCAAAAGAAAAAGAGCGCATCGAAAGGCCTGCCGGCGGTGGGTACCGTGGTGGTAGCGGCAGCGGCGGCGGTTATCGCGGCGGAAACAGTGGCGGCGGCAGTAACTATCGTGATAGCGGCAATAGCGGCGGCGGTTATCGTGGCGGCAATGACAGGGGAAGCTACAGAGATAAAGGCGATAGCGGCGGCAATTACCGCGACCGTGGTAATAGTGGCGGCAACCGCGACTATAAAAGCAAAGGCGGATCAGACGATTATTAATTCATTGTTTCGATATAAATTCAATATAAAAAAGCTGGTATAACTTATACCGGCTTTTTTGTTTAATTGGTTTTAGATATATTTAGGGTTCAAATCATACATCATCATGAAACTAAAACTCTTATTACTTGGCTTTTTAATATTTACGGCATCTGTAAGTACAAAGGCCCAAAACTTTGTATGGAAAACGGCCACCTCAGGGGGCTATACCTATAAATATGTAACCGGCGACCCTACCCATTCGCGTTTTTATACCTTAAAAAACGGGTTGACTGTAATATTGAGCCCTACGCCTAAGCAGCCCCGCATACAAGCTTATGTAGCTGTTAAAGCGGGTAGCAAAACAGATCCCGCCAACCATACAGGGCTGGCTCACTACCTGGAACACATGATGTTTAAGGGTACTGATAAATATGGCACACTTAACTGGGCCAAAGAAAAACCCCTGCTTGATAAAATTGACGCCCTGTATGAGCAATACAATTCTACAACTGATGAAGGCAAGCGTAAGGAAATTTATAAAGAGATAGACAAAACATCGGGCGAAGCCTCAAAATATGCTATTGCCAATGAGTACGATAAAATGATGGCCTCCATGGGCGGGCAAAATACCAATGCCTTTACCTCGTTTGAGCAAACTGTTTATACCGATGACATACCCTCATCAGCCGTCGATAAATATTTAACCCTACAGGCCGAGCGTTTCCGTAAGCCGGTATTGCGTATATTCCATACCGAACTGGAGGCTGTTTATGAAGAAAAGAACCGCACGCTTGATAATGATAGCCGCAAGGTTATTGAATCATTATTCGCGGCTATTTTCCCTAATAACAATTATGGCAAGCAAACCACCATTGGTACCATAAAGGATTTAAAAAACCCTTCATTAAATGCCATACGTCAGTATTACTATACCTACTATGTGCCCAACAATATGGGCATAATTCTATCTGGCGATTTTAACCCGGATGTAATGATAAAAAAAGTGGCGCAGCACTTTAATTACATGCAAAAAAAGGCTATCCCTCCTTATAAATTCGACCCCGAGAAACCCATAACCTCGCCCGTAAAGCGCGACGTATGGACCTAATCCTGAAAATGTTACTATGGCTTTCCGCTTTCCGGGGGCTAATACCGGCGATGCACGCATGCTTAATTTAATTGGCGAG
>NZ_JBDTJZ010000175.1:0-8750 GCF_039935595.1 Mucilaginibacter sp.
GCAGATCCTCCAATTGGTTAAAGAAAATTTTAAGGCGGGTAAACGCCGGATTTTGGTTTTGAACAGTTAGCAGGCTTTTCACTACATCAAAGTGGCGTTTTTCCAGCTCGGCTAAGGGTGCGGTAAACTCTTCGCCTTTGGCGGCAGCTTCGGCCATGGCTATCAGTAAATTGGTTACTCCGCTCATGGCAGATAGCACCACCACGGGTTTATCCGTACCGGCCGCCTCGTTTTTTAAAATATTTAACAAGGTTTGAATACTTTGAACTGAGCCTACGGAAGTACCGCCAAATTTTAAAACTTTCATATCATTTTTAAACAAAAAACGCCTTCCTCTTTGCTGGAGGAAGGCGTTCATGTGGTTATTATTTTTTACACCATACGATTATCTTCCTCCGAACTGTATGCCGGTGGTAGTAACTGTAGTTGTTGTGGTGTGTTTGATTATCATTGTTATTGTCTTTCACGACGTCGCAAAATAAGCGGTTAATTTTCGAATTAGCAAATGTATTGTGTTTTATTTTTTGATTATTGCTTCATGGCAGCAATTCGGGCTTAAACCGTTTAGCCAAAAAGCCGGTGGCTTTGGCCATATCAATTTCCTTTACCAACACGCCCGGTACGGTATATGGTTGATAAGCTATACAAGTACCATCAGGTGCTATTAATGAGCTGGCAGATTCCGGATAATCAAATGCATAATAGTTGGAACTGGCAAAGTATATCGTGTTTTCCAGGGCCCGCATCATCATGGCCTTTTCGTAATAAGGGCTATCTATGCTACCCCATGATGTGGGTTTATTACCTTCAACATTGCTCCCTGCACAGTGCGGGTGAAAAACAATTTTGGCATCCTGGCGAGCTGCCCAGCGCACTAACTCAGGATAACGGAAACCTTCATGGCAAATAGTAATACCAAACTTTACACCGTTTACTTCAAACAGGTTTCGTTTGGTTCCCGGTAGCCAGATATTATCTTCGGTAGGGTCCAATTGTGTTTTTGCTTGATAGCCTAATAACTTGCCGGTATTTGATATTACATGGGCCACATTGAAAAAGCTATCGCCTTCATACCAGTCCATGGGTAATATTATAGCGATGTTATTTTCGTCGGCAATTTTTCGGGCACTATTCAATGCAGATCGCAGCGTTTCCGGCGAGCATAATTCTACCTCAAATTCAGTTAATGGATATCCCGGAATAAAAGACTCCGGAAAGCAAATAATTTCTGCCTGTTGTGCAGATGCTTCCTTAACCAGTTTGTCCAGCCAGTATAAGCCATCGCTAACTGATTTGGGAAATGGAGGTGATGCTATAGCTACTTTCATGATAAATTATATAGAATAAAAATAGAAAGATATCTTATATTATTAGAATTATCTAAAAATATATAAAAAAGTATATCTATATTTGATATATAAATTTAATACGATGAAAAGTATTCTTTTAAAGCTGGATGATAATTTGTTTGAAGAAACAGAAAAACAGGTTAAAGCAAAAAAAACCAGCCGGTCTAACTATATCAAATCGGCTATTGAGCAATATAACAAATGGCAGCAACGCAGAGCTTTGGAAGATCAAATTTCAAAAGAGGTTGCCTTGCTAAAAGAATTTGACCCTGATAAAGAGCTTAAACACGACTTTGAAATGGCTTCATTGCAGGACTTACAAAAGTATTTAGATGAATAAGCATTATCCAAGGCAATATGAAATTTGGATTGCAAAACTCGACTTATCAATAGGAAGTGAACCGGGCAAAGTTCGCCCCGTTGTTATATTACAATCTGATTTATTAAATCAATCAAATCATACTTCATATATAGCTTGTGCTATTTCATCGCAATATAGAGAAGGCATTTCATTACTTAGGCTTGCTATAGAACCAACGGCAAACAATGGGCTATTAAAGACGTCCTATATATTATGCGACCAAATACGATCTATAGACCAGTCAAGACTAAAGGGGCGGGTAGGTAATTTGGATATAGCTACAATAAATCGTTTAACCGAAAGTATTAAAGCCATACTAACACTTTAATGCAGGGATTAATAACCAAATCAACCGGAAGCTGGTACCAGGTGCAAACACCTGATGGGGAAAGATACGATTGCCGTATTAAAGGGATATTCCGTATTAAAGGTATTACTACAACCAACCCCATAGCCGTTGGTGATGTGGTGGACTTTGAAATGGAGCCCGAGCAGGAAACCGGCGTAATTACCCATCTGCATACCCGCAAAAATTATATTATCCGTAAATCCATCAACCTATCCAAACAAGGGCAGATCATCGCTGCTAATTTGGACCAGGCTTTGTTGGTAATAACTTTAGCCTCGCCCCGTACTTCGTTAGGTTTTATTGATCGTTTTTTGGTCACCGCCGAGGCGTATGCTATTCCCGCCAAACTCATCTTTAACAAACTTGATTTGTTTAGTAATGAAGGCCTGGAAATATTGGACGATTACAAATCCATTTACGAAAACATAGGTTACCCCTGTTATAGTGTTTCGGCATTAGAGGGGACCAATATTAATATAATTCAGGCTCTGTTAAAAGACAAGGTAACCTTATTCTCCGGTCACTCCGGCGTAGGCAAATCAAGTTTGATCAATGCGTTGCTGCCTCAATTAGAATTACGCACCAGCGAAGTATCTGAATGGAGCGATAAAGGCACCCACACTACCACTTTTGCCGAAATGTTTGAATTGCCCCAGGGCGGATTTATTATTGATACCCCCGGCATCCGCGAGTTAGGTATTATTGACATTGAAAAACAGGAATTGGGCCGATACTTCCCCGAAATGCGCTCGCGTATGCAATATTGCCGCTTTAACAATTGCCGCCATATTAATGAGCCTGGCTGCGCGGTGTTAGAAGCATTGGAAAACGAAGAAATAGAACTATCCCGCTATGAAAGCTATTTGAGTATTTATAATGGGAATGATACGAGGAGTTAAGTAAAAAGTCAAAAAACCGGCAATTAATCTATTAAATCTTTGAAAATATATTTTTCATCATAATCAACTTCATAATCTTTTAATATCTCCAGGTATTCATCTTTAAAGGATTTTTTAAGGTGATGTTGTTTTTGGTTGACGATATATTTTACTACTGCGTCTATTTGCGACCGGCTATTGCTGAAAGCACCGTAGCCATCCTGCCAACTGAATTTCGTTTTAGTAAGTTTTTCTTTATTAATAAACTCAGAACTATCGCCTTTTACCATACGCATTAACTCTGATATGGATTGATTGGGGTTAAGTCCAATAAAAAGATGCAGATGATCAGATGCGGAATTTATGGCTAATAATTTATGTCCGTTGTTTTGAACTATGCCGCTCATGTATTTATGTAACCTTTCTTCCCATTCGGGTTGAATAATGGCCTCCCTGTATTTCACAGCAAAAACGCAATGTATATATAACTGTGTGTAGGTGTTTGGCATTTATAAATATATTAATATTTCATTATTTGGGTAGCCCCTACGGGGCAAAAATATCTATCGATGGGTTTTTCTACAAACAGGTAGCCCCTAAAGGGGCAATGGAGAGGCAAGTCTATTTATAATATTTCGACGCGTTGTGCCGGAATAGCTAAGGGTAGCCCGTACGGGCAAAAATATCTATCGATGGATTTTTCTACAAACAGGTAGCCCCTAACGGGGCAATGGATAGGGCAAGTCTATTTATAATATTTCGACGCGTTGTGCCGGAATAGCTAAGGGTAGCCCCTACGGGGCAAAAATATCTATCGATGGGTTTTTCTACAAACAGGTAGCCCCTAACGGGGCAATGGAAGCGTCGAATGTTTAATAGAATGAACTGCTATGCTAATAGCGTGAACAGATAAGCTGCCCCCATTGGGGCTATATTTTGTATCAGTTAGAAACCTATCGTAGACAATTAATAAGCAGCTGCACAAGCTGCCCCGTTAGGGGCTACCTGTTTGTAGCTCAGAAAAGAAAAGTGTTGTTTGCCCCATAGGGGCTACCCTATCGTTACATATTTATAATGGGAATGATATGAGCAATTGATTTCGATTTCGGATTTATTGTAATTACGTCTACGCTTTAATTGGCGGTGAAATACTAGTGGTGAACTTATAAAACAGGGTTAAAGACTAATCCGTATAATATCTTTTAATATTAAGGATAACCTCACGCGGGCGCATGGTAAGCAACGGCCACGGTACCGGGGTTGATACTGTATTTTTAATATCAAATTTTTTAAATATCGTGTAAAGTATAAATGATATTTCTGCCATTGCAAAGTTGTTGCCTATACACATTCGTGGACCTGCACCGAAGGGAAAGTAACTTTTTATGTTCTTATTAATCGTTCCATCCGGCGTTAAAAAACGTTGCGGGTTAAATTTTTCTGCATTCTCCCAATACGCAGGGAGCCGATGCATGCCATAAAAGTAAGTTAAAATACTTGTGCCTGCTGGATAGGAATATCCACCAAAGTTATCGTCATTTATAGTTAACCTTTCGGCTACCCAAACTGCCGGATAAAGGCGCATACCTTCGTTTATCACAGCGTTTATGTAACTATCACGCGGGCTATCCATTATATCAATATCCGCTATCCTGCCAGTCAATTTCTTCAGCACATCCCCGTCCGAAGCGATGAGATGTAATAACCACGATACTGTGGCGCCGGTTGTTTCATGGCCGGCAAACAACAAAATAAGCAACTCGCTTATCAGCCTGTCGTCGTCCATAGCCTCTCCGGTGTCTTCGTACCTGGCGCTTAATAGCATGTTTAGTAAATCACTATGCGACTTATCACCTTCTCGCCTAATTGCAATAATACCTTTCAGCATGTTTCTTACATCTTCCCATTGCTTCGCAAGTCGCTTTTCCTCTCCTGTTACCGGATACATAATCCGTCTAAAAGGCTGAAATACATCTTTAAGGATAAAGTTTTGCAAATCAACAAAGGCACGGCACAGGTCATTCGTCATTTGCTGCGACATATCTATATTAAATAACGAGGAGATCAAAACCGAAAAAGAAAGATCGCGCATCAGGGGGTAAACATCTATCTCTTCGCCCTCGGGCAAACGGGCAACAAACAGATTTATGGTATCAATAACTGTTTGATAAAGCTGCTGTATACCGGCGTGGTGAAAAGCGGGCTGTATTAACCGCCTTTGCCTGCGCCAATCTTCGCCATTGGCAAATAACAAACTGTCGCCTAGTTGCCGTACAGCTATCGCTGAGCCTAATTGAGCCTTTTTATAATTAGTATGATTTTCACGAAGTATATAATTAGCAAAATCACCATCCTGCGTAACTATTACCCGCCCTTTGCCCGGGATAAACGTGGAATAGGTGTTAGAAAAGCGCTTCATGTTAAGTGTAACAGCACCTAATGGATCATTAATTACTTTAAATGACTTTGCCAGGCTCTGTAACCTGGTAAATCCGTTGGGGAAATTATACTTGGTATTCATGGTGACCTGCGCTTTATTATACTACAAACCATTTAAGCACTCGTCTGCTACGAGTGCTTAAAGTTGCATATCGATTACATTACAAGTGTGTTGCATTTAAAATGCCGACCTATGTTAAGCACTAGTCACAGACGATCGCAAGAGCAGAATCTTTATTCTACAAAAAGCTAAACCCTACGGGTCAATATAGCTAAAAGAAACCCTTTTTCTTCTCCTACTTACCCAATATACCATCCATATAATCGTAACGGGCCTTTGTTTGGTCGGGGATGGCGTGGGTGTTGGCATCAATCACCATAACCTTATCATTGGCTGTGCTTTGCATGGCGTTCCACACAGGTAACGAAGGGCCATTAGGATTTCCGGTTTTAACAAAGTTGGCAAAATAATTCTGCATCACTTCAGATGTCTTTAAATCTTCCGCCGTCCAGTTATAGGTCTTATTATAATGCAGGTTGCCCATGGCATATTCAATTTCGGCAGAGTGTACCGCACCGGCAGGTTTTTCCTTATCAGTAGCCAGCATTGGGCGCGGTTGTATGTACCAGTAACGGTAAACCGGTTTGCTTTGTGTACGGGCTTGTAGGTCTACCATTTTCCAGGTACTAAACGCGATGAACCTGTCGGACGCCAGCGCATTTCCTGAGGCCTTTACTTCATCTTCGGTATTTGCCGGATAATGCGTCAAAATATCGGCCGCTTTATCATTGTATAAGCGCTGTATTGCTGCTTTATAATTTTCGGGTGTAGGGGTAACGTTTCGGCCCAGTATGCTATGAAAGTCGCCTTCGGCCGAGTTCCATCCGGCTAATAAAGCTACTTTCATTTGCTTGCCGGCTGCAAATATGGCCTGTGGCTGCTCCGGTAAAAAATAACCATCAACAGTGCAGCCAAAACGTCCTCTTGCCCCCCATTTCAATAGCGTATCAGCAGGTATTTTACGCAGATCGGCCAGGCTGGTTGCTTTTACCCTGGTAGCAAAAGCAAGACCACTTTGCTCGGCAGTGGCTAAAGGTGTAGGCGACAGGTTTCCCATTAAGGCACCGCTTTCGGCTATGGCACTTCTAAACAAACCTGTTGACAATGGCGATGCAATTTGAGCCGATACTGACATGGACCCTGCCGATTCGCCGGCAATGGTAACCTGTGCAGGATCGCCGCCAAAAGCCGCTATATTATTTTTAACCCAAACCAATGCCGCATGCTGGTCCATCAAACCGTAATTTCCGGATGAATGATGGGGAGATTCTTTGGTAAGTTCCGGGTGGGCCATAAAGCCAAATACACCCAAACGATAGTTTACCGTAACCGCCACTATGCCTTTTTTTGCCATGCTTTCGCCATCATAACGGCCTTCAGAACCATCGCCTGTAGTAAAGCCTCCACCATAAAAATATACCAGCACAGGCAATTTTTTTGTACCGGCTTTAGGCGCCCAAACGTTCAGGTAAAGACAATCTTCACTTTTTCCCGCGCTTCTGAATATCATATCGCTGTATAAATGTTGCTGCATGGCTTGGGCGCCAAAATGGTCGGCCATACGTACACCCTGCCAGTTTGCAGCAGGTTGTGGCTCTTTCCACCTTAGGTCGCCCACGGGTGGTTGTGCAAACGGGATACCCTTAAACGAACGGATACCGCTGGCTTCATCAACGCCTTGTAAGACCCCGTTAGCAGTTTTAACTTGTGGACCCTTTACAGTTTGTGCCTTGCCGTTGATATTAATCAATAGTGACATAAGGAGCAGGAAAATAACTTTTTTCATAAAATATATTAGTTGGTGAAAACACGGGTTTCTTAGTATGCTATTACTACTATTTTAAATTTTCCTTAAAAAAATCAATCGTACGTTGCCAGGCCAGTTCGGCAGCGGCTTTATCATAACGCGGGGTTGTATCGTTATGAAAACCGTGGTTGGCACCCTCATAAATATAAGCCTGGTATTTTTTATTGTTGGCTTTTAACGCTGCTTCATAAGCGGGCCATCCACCGGTTATACGGGTATCCAACGAGGCATAATGCAGCAATAAAGGCGCTTTAATTTGAGGCACATCCTCGTCTTTGGGTTGGCTGCCGTAAAATGGCACAGCAGCAGCCAAATCAGGTAAGCGTACGGCCATCATATTGGCTACCCCGCCACCATAGCAAAAGCCTACTACACCTACTTTGCCGTTACAATCTTTATTATTTTTTAAGTAATGAAAGGCATCTATAAAGTTTTGGTTCATTTCCTCGCCGGGGCGTTTGGTCTGCATTTCGCGCCCGGCGTCATCAGTGCCAGGGTAGCCGCCCAATGGTGTCAGGGCATCAGGTGCAATGGTAATAAAACCTGCCAGCGCCGCACGACGCGCCACATCTTCTATATACGGATTAAGTCCACGGTTCTCATGTACCACCACTATGCCGCCCAGTTTGCCCTTAGCATCTGCCGGTTTTGACAGCAACGCTTTAATTTTACCGCCACCATTTGGCGAGTCGTAAGTAATATATTCTGATTTTAACCTCGGGTCGTCGGCACTAACCTGTATATTTTTATAATCAGGCATTAAAAAACTCATCAGTGCGGGTACGGTTAAACCGCCAACGGCGTAAAGCGAAAGTTTTTGTACAAACGCCCGCCTGTCTACACGGTTATGTGCATAATCGTCATAAAGATCAAACACTTCCTGTTTGATATCTTCCTTTTTTATCTGGCTCATATATAGGTTGGTATATTCAAACTTAGTCAATTCTATTTAAAAATTCTTATGTTGGGTTAATCTTCTTTAGTAAAGCGTACGGTGCTTTTAAGTGATGCTTTATGATGCTGGTTTACTTGTTGTTTCATCACCTCAAAATCAAAATCGTGGTTGGTACCACAATCGAGCATATTAAAATAAACCGAGGGTTTGATGCTTTCAAAATATTCAACAATATTACTACTCCATAATAACTGACAGTCGCCCTTTATCCGGGATACTATCTCTGCCAACCCGTTCTGAAACTCTATAGTTTGGATATGGCAACTTTCCAGGTTGGCCTGCGGAAAAAACAGCAGCAGGTTACCAGGCTCGCTTAATACTTCGGCTGCGTAGGCAAGACTTTCGGCTACCGATACCTTCCCTGGGTCAACAGAAAAACTGCCGCAATATTGCAGCCACCAGTGCTTTTCCATCTGTTTTTTTAACGACATGATGTACAGCCGTTTCATTTTACCCTGCTTAACCAATTGCTGGTAGGCCAGGTAATAGCTTATAAAGCCGTCGGCAAAACTAAAGTGGTTACATGAAAGTATGTACGAATGGTCGGGCTT
>NZ_JBDTJZ010000176.1:0-12562 GCF_039935595.1 Mucilaginibacter sp.
AAAGGCAAAAAACTGTTGGCCGAGGCCAACTCGTAGATATGAGTATGGAGATTTGAGATTTGAGATAAAGGGACAATGGTCTCACATCTCATAGCTCACATCTCACATCTAAACAAAAAACATGACATTAGAAATTCTAACTCCCGATAAAAAAGTATTTGAAGGCGAAGCAAGTTCTGTAACTCTGCCGGGTACTATGGGATTTTTTGAGATATTAAACCACCACGCGCCCATCATCTCTACACTGGAGGATGGTAAACTAACCGTACGTGGTAACGGTGCCGAGCAGGTATTTTATATACACGGCGGCGTGGTAGAAGCTTCAAACAATAAGGTAGTGGTACTTGCCGAAGGCATTACCCAGAAATAATATTTTTTTTGATTTTTTTTAGACCCGGGTAGTTCGTTATCCGGGTCTTTTTTTGTTTTAGGGGATTTGGCCTGTCACCCTGAGGCATTCGAAGGGTGAGCGTAAAGGCCCTCACACATATGCTTCGAGTGCAGCATGACAACGTTATTAGTATAATCTGCCTTACATCAGCGAAAATACCTGCCAAAACAACAGCACGCATGATAAACCTATCAACAGCTTATTGGTTAGTTTCCACCCGGATGAAATAATACGATTATTGGCCAAGTTAAAAAAAAGTATACTTATGCCCAGTAAAACAATATCTATCACGGTTATCAATAAAGCATTAGCCAATAATGCCGGGAAGTACCTTAAATAGTTTTGCTTTAACTCATTGAAAGGGAGCTTTTCGCCACTTGTTGCCAGGAATATCCATAAGCCCATAACTAAACATACTATAAATACGCAGGCATAACCTATTAAGCTAAATATCAATTCCTTTTTCATGTTAGTAAGGTGGGGTTTGGCTAAGGTAAGGTTTTGGGTTATAGAATGGCTTTATTTTGATTTCGGATTTATTCCCAAGTGCCGTTACGATCCGCCTAAAGGCGGAGTGGCAATCTCTATACGTTAATTAGTCTGCTAGTATCCCTGGCTGTGGCCTACGGTGCATTGTGTATTATACCCCTAATTATCAATACAAATAATCAATCATTAATTTGCCGTTTACGGTAATCAGGCTAAGCTCAATAGTTACTTTGTTAACCGGGTTATAGGTAACGGTGTATCTGTTGGGTTGTTTAGGGTCTCTGGTAATTTCGAGTGATTTAACGGCTTCGGGGTTACTATCCTGTGCTTTAATAAAAGGGTCGCCATCTTCGCTTTCCTGCATCAGTTGCTGGTACCTGGCCAGGCCACGGGGGGTACAATACACCTGCCGTAACACAGCTTGCTTGCGGTACAGTGTAGTGGGTTGGCTACCATCAAAATAAGGTGCCATATAAGCAGTATAAAAAAACTTCAGCATATCAATGTCCGGCGGCAATTTCGGTTCATCTTGTGCAAATGCACCTATAGTTGCGGTTATCAATACAAATAACAGTATGGCCTTTTTCATAGTTATATTTAAGCTGATTGGTTAGCTAAATATATAAATTGTTTAAGCAATCAACTGTAAAATGTTACTTACACGGCCTTAGCAAGCTTTTGTTCAATAATGCGGCCCAATATTTTAACCTCATCAATGGTCAGGTCCGAGTCGTCGTCAAGGTGGCCCACCCAGTGGTTATTTAATTTTAAAACTCTGCCCTGGTAGTCATTATCAATAAATATATGGTAATCCTCGCCACCATCGTTTTTCACCATTGTTAGGTGTCCTATTTTGGTAATGTACGCTTTTGCTTTCATGCCATAGCGCAGGCAAATTTTAAGCCATGTATGTTTTATGTTGATAACAGGCCACGTATTTATATTGAAAGGAAACAAATACCTATTACGAAAACAAGTAATAACCATTGGACGAAAATAAATCCAACTACTGTATAGTTTTATCTTCAGTTGAAATCTACAAAGCGTTAGCAATGAAATCAAGTACGTAACAACACCGCGGTGGCAACGGCAACTTTCAAATCAATTTTTCCATCTCTCCACCCCATTTCAGGCAGAAAATAGCACATTTACTATGCATGCATAAAAACTGTACCGAATACCGTTTTAAACTTTGGTATAGTTTGTTAAAATTTATATTCTTATATTGACATTGATATTGATATTTTATTTTGAAATAATGTAATTAATCAATTTTAAATACTAAATAAAAAAAATCACATATGCTATTGTCAGTTTTTTTGGCGATGCCTATCTTACAACTATATAATCCGGTAGATGCGGGATTATAAACCGATAACATAATTTATAATACAATAAAGTCTACATCGTACAATAATAACATATATGAGTTTGCCAGATACCACGAAAGCCGTTGAATTGAATAAATACAGCAAAACCTTTACCCAGGATCCAACGCAACCTGCCGCACAGGCCATGTTGTACGGTATTGGTTTAACTGACGAGGATATGCAAAAGGCGCAGGTTGGTGTGGCAAGCATGGGTTATGATGGCAATACCTGCAATATGCACCTTAACGATTTGGCCAAACTGGTTAAAAAAGGTATTTGGGACGAGGATCTGGTGGGCCTGATATTCCATACCATTGGCGTAAGCGATGGCATGAGCAATGGTACCGAGGGTATGCGTTACTCATTAGTTAGCCGCGATGTAATTGCAGACTCTATTGAAGCCGTAACCGGTGCGCAATATTATGATGGGTTAATTACCCTGCCGGGTTGCGATAAAAATATGCCGGGCTCTATCATGGCAATGGGCAGGTTAAACCGCCCAAGTATCATGGTATATGGCGGCACCATTAAACCCGGCCATTGGAAGGGCGAGGACCTGAACATTGTATCGGCCTTTGAAGCTTTAGGTAAAAAAATTGCCGGCACCATTACCCCCGAGGATTTTATGGGTGTGGTTAAAAATGCTTGTCCAAGCGCGGGTGCCTGCGGTGGTGTATATACTGCTAATACGATGGCTGCTGCTATAGAGGCTATGGGCATGAGTTTACCTTACTCGTCATCTAATCCTGCATTGAGCGAGGAAAAGAAGGCCGAGTGTTTGGCAGCCGGTAAAGCCATTAAGATATTATTAGAGAAAGACATAAAACCAAGCGATATCATGACCCGCAAAGCATTTGAAAATGCGATGGTGGTAATTATGGTATTGGGTGGCAGCACCAACGCGGTATTGCACATGATAGCGATGGCAAAAAGCATTGATGTTAAATTAACGCAGGACGATTTCCAGGCGGTGAGTAACCGCATACCGGTGCTGGCCGATATGAAGCCAAGCGGCAAATACATGATGGAAGACCTGCACAATGTTGGCGGTGTACCCGCGGTAATGAAATATTGCCTTAAACAAGGCTGGCTGCATGGCGATTGCCTAACCGTTACCGGTAAAACCGTTGCCGAGAATTTGGCTGATGTACCTGAGCTGGATTTTGATACGCAAAAAATTATATGGCCGGTTGAAGCGCCTGTTAAAGCTACCGGACACTTACAGATACTATACGGCAATATTGCCACAGGTGGTAGCGTAGCCAAAATAAGCGGTAAAGAAGGCACCCATTTTGAAGGTCCCGCCCGCGTATTTGATGGCGAATTTGCGCTAATAGCCGGCATATCAAGCGGCCGAGTCAAAAAAGGTGATGTGGTGGTTATCCGCAACGTGGGCCCTAAAGGCGCGCCGGGTATGCCCGAAATGCTTAAACCAACATCAGCCATATTTGGCGCGGGCTTAGGCAGCTCGGTAGCATTAATTACCGATGGACGTTTTAGCGGCGGTACACATGGGTTTGTGGTAGGCCACATCACCCCCGAAGCTTTTGATGGAGGGGCAATAGGCTTAATTAAAGACGAGGACCAAATCATTATTGATGCTACAACTAATCAGATCAATGTGATGATATCTGACGAAGAAATGGCGGCCCGCAAAGCAGCCTGGGTTCAACCAAAATTAAAAGTTACCAAAGGCTTATTATATAGATATGCCAAAACTGTTACCTCAGCAGCCGAAGGTTGCGTAACAGACGAGATGTAGCCCCCCTGCCCCCTAAAGGGGGAGTTAGAGGGTCTATCAAACAAAATATTAACAAGAAATTCCCCCTTTAGGGGGTTAGGGGGCACTATGGAAGTTGCACAACAGGAAATACTAAAACAAACAGAAGCCAAAGAAACCGTAGAAGTTTCAGGGTCTGTTGCATTATTAGAGGCGTTGATTGCCGAAGGTACCGATACCATTTTTGGTTACCCGGGTGGCGCTATTATGCCCATCTACGATGCTTTATATGATTATAATGATAAGCTTGACCATGTACTGGTTAGACACGAGCAAGGCGGTATACATGCCGGCCAGGGTTATGCCCGTACATCAGGACGTGTGGGTGTGGTATTTGCTACCAGTGGCCCAGGTGCCACTAATTTAGTAACCGGTTTAGCCGATGCACAGATAGACAGCACCCCGTTAGTATGTATAACCGGGCAGGTTTTCGCGCATTTATTAGGTACCGATGCTTTTCAGGAAACAGACGTGATCAATATCACCACGCCAGTAACCAAATGGAACTACCAGGTAACTGATGCTACCGAGATACCAGAGGTTATTGCCAAGGCCTTTTATATTGCCCGAAGCGGCAGGCCCGGCCCGGTACTGATTGATATCACTAAAAACGCGCAGATACAAAAATTTGCTTACGAAGGCTATACGCCTTGTAACCACATCCGTAGCTACAGGCCAAAACCTATCGTTCGCCCACAGTATATTGAGCAGGCTGCCAAACTAATTAATGAAGCCAAAAAACCATTTGTAATTTGGGGTCAGGGCGTATTATTAGGCAGTGCCGAGCAGGAGTTTAAAACTTTTATCGAAAAAAGCGGTATTCCCGCAGCATGGACCATTTTAGGAGTTGGTGCTATCCCAACAGATCATCCGCTTAATGTGGGTATGCTGGGTATGCATGGTAACTACGGCCCTAACGTATTAACTAACGAGTGCGATGTACTGATTGCCATAGGTATGCGCTTTGACGACCGTGTAACCGGCCGTTTAGATAAATATGCCAAACAGGCTAAGGTTATCCATTTAGATATTGACCCTGCCGAGATAGACAAAAACGTAAAAACAACCGTACCGGTTTGGGGCGATTGTAAAGAAACCCTGCCGTTGTTAACCGCTTTGGTAGACGCAAAACAACACACTGAGTGGGTTAATAAATTTAATGACTATACCCGTAAAGAGGTTGAAGCTGTTATTGAACCCGAACTGAACCCTACCGAGGGCGAAATGACCATGGGCGAAGTAATAAAACAACTAAACATCCTAACTAAAGGCGAGGCTATTATAGTAACAGATGTTGGTCAGCACCAAATGGTAGCTTGCCGTTACGCGCAGTTTAACAACACCCGCAGCAACGTTACCAGCGGTGGTTTGGGCACTATGGGTTTTGCTTTGCCTGCGGCGATAGGTGCCAAATATGGCGCACAAGATAAAACAGTAGTAGCTATTATTGGCGATGGCGGTTTCCAGATGACCTGCCAGGAGTTGGGTACTATTATGCAGTGCGGTGTAGATGTAAAGATCATCATATTAAACAACCGCTTTTTGGGTATGGTGCGCCAATGGCAGGAGTTGTTTAACGATCGCAGGTATTCGTTTGTAGATATTCAAAGTCCTGATTTTGTAGCGCTGGCCGCGGCTTACCGCATACCCGGTAAAATGATAGATCAGCGTGCTGATCTGCAAGGGGCTTTAAAAGAAATGATTGATAGTAAAGGCTCTTTCCTGCTTGAAGTGATGGTAACTAAAGAGAACAATGTGTTCCCGATGGTACCGCAGGGATGCAGTGTAAGTGAGATTAGGTTAAAATAAGGAGAAAGGTGAAAGCTAAAAGCTGAAAGGTTAATGACCAAATGACAGCGAAGCGAATGACCAATGACTAACAACTAAGACAATGAGCGATCAAGAAATAGGAAAGCAGGAATATAACATTACTATCTACACAGAAAACCAGGTTGGTTTACTGAACAGGATAGCTATTATATTTACCCGCCGAAAAATAAATATAGAAAGCCTGAATACTTCACCGTCAGAAATTGACAGTATTCACCGCTTTAATATAGTTATTATCGAATCGGAAGAAGTGGTACGTAAACTTTGCCGCCAGATAGAAAAACAGGTAGAGGTATTAAAGGTGTATTACCATACCAACGAGGATATTATTTGGCAGGAAATGGCGCTATACAAAGTATCAACAGATGTAATTGCCGAAAAAGTAAGTGTTGAGCGTTTATTACGAGAAAACGGTGCCCGTGCGGTAGTTATACGTAAGGATTATACCGTATTTGAAACTACAGGTCACCGGGAAGAAACCGATAACCTGATCAATATACTACAACCTTACGGTCTAATTGAGTTTGTACGCAGCGCACGCGTAGCTATTATAAAAGATAGCGAAGGCTTTAACGCCAAACTACGCGAATTTGAACGACTGGAACCGGGTGAGGATGTAATGGAAAATGAATATTTAAATAAAGGCTCAAAGGTCTTTACGATGTAAAGCCCCCCAACCCCCTAAAGGGGGAGTAAAAGGCAAATTGGTAAATAATTAAACAAGTAAATCAAAAACCAACCGATGCGAATCGGTTAAATCAAAACAATAAAAAACAAAGACAATGGCAAAATTAATTTTCGGCACTACGGAAGAAAATGTAGTAACCCGCGAGGAGTTCCCTTTATCAAAGGCACAGGACATTTTAAAAAATGAAGTGGTAGCTGTTATCGGTTATGGCGTACAAGGCCCGGGCCAGGCGCTAAACCAAAAAGACAATGGCATTAATGTTATTGTTGGTCAGCGTAAAAATTCAAAATCATGGGATAAAGCTGTAAGTGATGGCTTTGTACCGGGAGTATCGCTTTTTGAAATTGAAGAAGCATTAGAAAAAGGAACTGTTATTTGCTATTTACTAAGCGATGCAGCACAAATTGCTTTATGGCCAACTGTTAAAAAACACTTAACTCCGGGTAAAGCATTATATTTTTCTCATGGTTTTGGTATCACTTTCAAAGAGCAAACCGGTATCATCCCTCCTGCTGATGTTGACGTATTCCTGGTTGCTCCTAAAGGATCAGGCACTTCATTACGTCGTATGTTCTTGCAGGGTCGTGGCTTAAACTCAAGCTACGCTATTTTCCAGGATGCAACAGGCCGTGCTTTTGAGCGTGTTATAGCTTTAGGTATTGCTGTTGGTAGCGGTTACCTGTTCGAAACAGATTTCAAAAAAGAAGTATATAGCGATTTAACCGGCGAGCGTGGTACGCTGATGGGTTGTATCCAGGGTATCTTTGCTGCACAATACGAAGTATTACGCGCCAATGGTCACTCTCCGTCTGAGTCATTTAACGAAACGGTTGAAGAGTTAACTCAATCATTAATGCCTTTAGTTGCAGAAAATGGTATGGACTGGATGTATGCAAATTGCTCAACTACCGCACAACGTGGTGCTTTAGATTGGTGGAAACCATTCCGTGATGCAACTAAACCGGTATTTGAAAAACTGTATGAAAGCGTTGCTACCGGCAAAGAGTCACAACGTTCTATCGACTTAAACAGTAAAGTAGATTACCGCGAGAAATTAGATGCTGAATTAGCAGAATTACGCGATAGCGAATTATGGCAAGCAGGTAAAACCGTACGTAGCTTACGTCCGGAAAACCAGGCTGTAGAAGCATAAGTTAAGCATAAAGCTGAAAGGCGAAAGCTAAAAGCTAATGTCATTGCGAGGAGGTCCGACGAAGCAATCGCGAATAACATACTTGCGATTGCCGCACTACCGCTCGCAATGACATAATTTAAAAAGATAATGATACTGGAGGTAGCTGTACTAAATGTAATACCGGGTATGGAAGATGATTTTTTAAAAGCATTTTCAAAAGCAAAGGATATTATATCAAACAGCCCAGGTTATAGCTCACACCAATTAAAAAGATGTATTGAAAATAAAAGTCAATTCATTTTATTGGTAGAGTGGGAAAATTTGACCGACCATACCGAGGGTTTCAGACAATCAAAAGAATACCAGCAGTGGAAAGCGTTATTACATCATTTTTATAACCCCTTCCCTACTGTTGAGCATTATGAAAATATCTGATTTCACTTAATTGAAATCAGAGTTAACATTAAAAAGATAAAACTATGTTACACGATCCAAACCGAGTCTACGTTTTTGATACCACGCTGCGCGATGGCGAGCAGGTACCGGGTTGCCAGTTGACAACCCCCGAAAAAATTGAGATAGCCCGTGAACTGGAAGCCTTAGGCGTGGATATCATTGAAGCAGGTTTCCCTATATCAAGCCCCGGCGATTTTCAAAGCGTGGTGGAGATATCAAAAGCGGTAAAAAAACCCACCGTTTGCGCGCTTACCCGTGCCAACAAAGGCGATATAGACGCGGCAGTTGAAGCATTAAAATATGCTAAACATCCCCGTATCCACACCGGCATCGGATCGTCTGACATGCACATCAAGCATAAATTTAACAGCACCCGCGAAGAGATATTGGAGCGCGCTGTTGAAGCTGTAAAATATGCCAAAAAATCTGTTGAGGATATTGAGTTTTATGCTGAAGATGCCGGCCGTGCGGACATTGAGTATTTAGCTAAAATGATTGAAGCGGTAATTGCTGCAGGTGCTACTGTAGTAAACATACCCGATACTAACGGATATTGCCTGCCTGATCAATATGGCCGCAAGATCAAATTCTTGAAAGAGAACGTAAAAAATATTGATAAAGCCATTATATCTGTGCATTGCCATAACGATTTGGGTTTAGCTACGGCTAACTCGGTTGCAGGTTTGCAAAATGGTGCCCGCCAGGTTGAAGGTACCATAAACGGTATTGGCGAACGTGCAGGTAACACCTCTATCGAAGAGGTGGTAATGATATTAAAAACACACCAGGTATTAGGGTTACATACCAATATTAACACTAAAAACTTTTATGAGCTTAGCCACATGGTAAGTTCGCAAATGCGTATGCCGGTACAGCCAAACAAGGCTATTGTAGGCAGTAACGCTTTTGCACACAGCTCAGGCATACACCAGGATGGTTTTTTGAAAATGCGTGAAAATTACGAGATCATTCGTCCGGAGGATGTAGGTTTCCCAAGCGCAACTATTGTGCTTACCGCACGCAGCGGCAGGCATGCATTAAAATTCCATTTGGAACGTTTGGGTTACAACCTGAGCAAAGAAGAATTAGCCGACGCCTATCATCGCTTTTTGGTATTGGCCGACGGTAAATTAGATATTCAAGATGAGGACCTTACTTTGTTAATGAGCAGCGAAAAAGTAAATAGCTAATCATTCAAAATATAATATATAACAATATAATAAAATGAGCAAGACATTATTTGATAAGGTGTGGGACGCACACGTGGTACGTAAGATAGAAGGCGGCCCTGATGTACTATTTATAGATCGTCACCTTATTCACGAAGTTACCAGTCCGGTTGCCTTTTTGGGCCTTAAAACCCGGGGGACAAAAGTATTATACCCTAACCGTACATTCGCTACGGCCGATCATAATACACCTACCATTAACCAGGACAAGCCGGTTGCTGATCCGCTTTCGGCCAACCAGTTACATATGCTGGAGACCAACTCTGCCGAATATGGCATCAGCCATTGGGGCCTGGGTCACCAAAAAAATGGTATTGTACACGTGGTAGGTCCTGAATATGGCATTACCCAACCGGGCGCTACCATTGTTTGCGGCGACTCGCATACCTCTACACATGGTGCATTTGGCGCTATTGCTTTTGGCATCGGCACTTCAGAGGTTGAGATGGTTTTGGCTACACAATGTATTATGCAGCCTAAGCCTAAAAAAATGCGCATTAACGTTAATGGCAAATTAGGTGTAGGTGTTACGCCTAAGGATGTGGCCTTGTTCATTATCTCTCAATTAACTACATCAGGCGCTACAGGTTATTTTGTGGAGTATGCCGGTGATGTTTTTGAGAACATGACCATGGAGGGCCGTATGACGGTTTGTAATTTAAGTATTGAAATGGGTGCGCGCGGCGGCATGATAGCGCCTGACGAAACCACTATTAACTATGTAAAAGGTCGTGAGTTTAGCCCTAAAGGCGAAGCCTGGGACAAAGCATTAGCTTATTACAAAACGCTGAAAACTGATGCCGACGCAGTATTTGATAAAGAATTAAGTTTTGATGGTTCAACCATCGAACCGATGATAACTTATGGTACCAACCCGGGTATGGGTATGGGTATATCGCATGATATTCCTGATGCTGCCGATGTTGAAGGCGGCGCCGCTACTTACGAAAAATCATTAGGTTATATGGGTTTCCATGAGGGCGAAAGCATGATAGGTAAACCGGTTGACTTTGTATTTGTAGGCAGCTGTACCAATGGCCGTATTGAAGATTTCAGGGCGTTTACATCACTTATAAAAGGCAAACATAAGGCACCTAACGTTACGGCATGGCTGGTACCGGGATCGCACATTGTGGAAGCGCAAATAAAAGAAGAAGGCTTGCTGGATATTTTAAACGAGGCCGGTTTTGAATTGCGCCAGCCGGGTTGCTCGGCCTGCTTAGCTATGAATGATGATAAAGTACCTGCCGGTAAATACGCGGTAAGTACCTCAAACAGAAACTTTGAAGGAAGACAGGGACCAGGTTCAAGAACAATGCTTGCCAGCCCATTAGTGGCTGCTGCTGCTGCAGTTACCGGCGTAGTAACCGACCCAAGAACATTAATAGAAGAATTGGTTTAATTAGATAATAGTTCATAGATAATAGTTCATAGCTAATATTACAAGCACCATGAACTATCATCCATGAACCATGAACAACAAAAAATGGCTTACGATAAATTTAATATACTAAGAAGCACCGCGGTACCACTACCTATTGAGAATGTGGATACCGACCAATTAATACCAGCCCGCTTTTTAAAAGCTACAGAACGTGTTGGTTTTGGCGATAACCTTTTCCGCGATTGGCGTTACAACCCGGATAATACCCCTAAAAAAGATTTTGTGTTGAACAACCCTATTTACAGCGGTAAAATACTGGTGGGTGGTAAAAATTTCGGTTCAGGCTCCTCGCGCGAGCACGCTGCATGGGCGGTTTATGATTATGGTTTCCGTTGCGTGGTATCCAGTTTTTTCGCGGATATTTTTAAAGGTAATTGCTTAAATATTGGTGTATTGCCGGTACAGGTTAGCCCGGAGTTTGCCGAGAAAATATTTGCTGCAATCCACGCCGATCCAAAAACCGAACTGGAAGTAAATCTGCCTGCGCAAACCATTACACTTTTAGCTACCGGCGAAAAAGAAACGTTTGATATTAACTCATATAAAAAGAATAACATGCTTAACGGCTTTGACGATATTGATTATCTGCAAAGCATTAAAGGCGAGATTGAGGAGTTTGCAACAAACCTGCCACTTTAAAAAAGTTCCCCTCTTGAGAGGGGACGCGAAGGAAAGTGCGAAAGCAGGGGTGTGTTAACCAAGCGATAAACACACCCCTACACCCCTCTCGAGAGGGGAACCGCACAGGCCTTAATAAGTTACCTGTAAAGCGCTTCTAGGTAAGGAAGCGCTTTTACGCTATTTAATACCAAGCCAAATCCAATACAATGGAAAGAAGGAAAATAGAGATAATGGACACTACGCTGCGCGATGGCGAACAAACATCCGGCGTATCATTTTCTACTTCAGAAAAACTAACCATCACCCAATTATTGTTGGAAGAATTGCGTGTAGACAGGGCCGAGGTAGCCTCTGCACGTGTATCAGCAGGAGAACTTGAGGCAGTTAAAGCTATTTCAAGTTGGGCGGCCGCAAACAATCATACCCACCAGATAGAAGTATTATCTTTTGT
Organism: Mucilaginibacter sp.; assembly: GCF_039935595.1. GTDB lineage: Bacteria > Bacteroidota > Bacteroidia > Sphingobacteriales > Sphingobacteriaceae > Mucilaginibacter. Next base: position 11,885 of record NZ_JBDTJZ010000176.1, read on the forward strand.
GGACAATGGTGTATCTATTGATTGGATGGCTAATGCCGGAGTTAAAGTGCAAAACCTGCTAACCAAAGGCTCGTTAAATCACTTAACCCATCAGCTTAAAAAAACACCTGAACAGCATTTTACCGAGATTAAACATGTAATTGACCTTGCCGCTAAAAGTGGCATTACAACCAATGTTTATTTAGAAGATTGGAGCAACGGCATGCGCAACTCGCCTCAATATGTGTTGCAGTACCTGGATTTTTTGGTTAAACAACCGGTAAAACGCATAATGCTACCCGATACTTTAGGCGTTTTAACACCCGAAGAAACCTCTAAATTTTTAACTATAATCATATCAAGGTATCCTAACATACATTTTGATTTCCACGCACATAATGATTATGACCTGGGTACAGCCAATGTATTGGAAGCTGTAAATGCCGGCGTAAACGGTTTGCATTTAACGGTAAACGGTATGGGCGAACGCGCGGGCAACGCCGCGCTGGCCAGTGCCGTAGCGGTAATTAATGATTTTGCACCCGAGGTTAAAATTGCCGTTAAAGAGTCTTCCATATATTCGGTTAGTAAACTGGTCGAAACATTTTCGGGCGTACGCATACCATCTAACAAACCTATTGTTGGCGATAACGTATTTACCCAAACCGCCGGTATACATGCCGACGGCGACAATAAAAA
>NZ_JBDTJZ010000177.1:0-20083 GCF_039935595.1 Mucilaginibacter sp.
TTTGCTGGCCACCTCAGTACCTGAATATGAGCTGCACATGGATATGATGGCTGCCGGTATTGCAAACGACAGGGTATTTTATGAGAAAGTAGATTCGTTGGCTATGAAGCTGGCGCAGTTATACCCGGATAGATCTGCGCAGGAATTTTCACGTATGCTGCGCGATGCCCGTAAGGATGGTTCGCGCTACCAGTTAATACGCCGCCGTGTAACCCACCAGGAACTAAAGCAGATACGCCAGTTCCCGATATTTAACCTGGGTAAATACAAAGGCGGTTTAATAGTGCTGCAGCAAAACAAGCGGATATTGCCTTTTCAGTCGCTAGCGGCACGTACCATAGGTTATAAAAATGCCAATGTTAAAAACGGTGTTGGGTTAGAGGGTGCTTACGCCAGCTATATTAATGGCGAAAGCGGCAAGCGTTTAATGCAGCGTATTGCGGGCGGCGTTTATATGCCGGTAAATAATGGCGAAGAAGAAATTGCGGCTAAGGATGGATCAGATATTATATCAACCATTGATGTTAACTACCAGGATGTTGCGCAGGACGCTCTTAAAAAGCAACTGATAAAAAGCCAGGCCGATCACGGCTGCGTGGTGTTGATGGAAGTAGCCACCGGTGAAATAAGGGCCATTGCCAATTTTACCCGCACCAAGGATGGCGATTATAAAGAGATGCTTAACTATGCCATAAGCGATGCCGCCGAACCGGGATCGACATTTAAACTGGCATCGTACATGACGGCTATTGATCAGCATAAAATAGATACGGGAACACTGCTTGATGCCATGCACGGCCACTATGATATGATAAACCCACGCAATGGCAAAGTAGTATTAAAAATACGCGATGCCGAAGACGAGGGTGGGGTAATGAGCGCGCGCCGTGCATTTGAAAAATCATCAAACGTGGCGGTGGCACGTATGATATATGCCAACTATCATGATAACCCGCGCGAGTTTACTGATAAGCTTTACAGCTATCATCTTAATGAAAAAGATAGTTTACAAATACCAGGCGAAGGTGCGCCCCGCATAAAAAACCCTGATTCGAGAGATTGGAACAAATTGCAGTCATTATCGCAAATGGCTTACGGCTACGAGTCAAAACTTACGCCGTTGCAAATGCTTACTTTTTATAACTCGGTAGCTAATAATGGTAAAATGATAGCCCCGCTTTTTGTGCGCGAGATACGCCATTTAGAAAATACGGTTGAGCGTTTTCAGGCGCGCGTTATAAATCCGCAGGTATGCTCGCCGGCCACATTGGCTAAAATGCGTGGTATGCTGGAAGGGGTAGTATTAGAGGGCACAGGTAAATTGGTTATAAAAAATGATCTGTATAGTGTTGCAGGTAAAACAGGCACCGCGCAAATAGCAAATGGTTCAAAAGGGTACGGGGCCAAAAACTCACACCAGGCATCCTTTTGCGGATATTTCCCGGCCGACCATCCTAAATATTCCATGATCGTGGTAATACATGATCCTACCGTTGGTTCGCATTTAGCGGCATGGGTAGCAGGACCTGTATTCAGAGAAATTGCCGATAGGGTGTACTCAACCGACCTTGAAATCAATCAAAAGCCGCAGCTTAGGCTGGTAGGCAATACCAATCCGCCTAAAGTAAAACAAGGCAATAGTAAGGCATTAAAACAGGTATTTGAAAAACTGGGTGTAAAACCGCTGTATGCCTATGCTGCCAATAATAGCGTAGATACCAGCAACGGCGTACCCTATGCCGAGGTGCAATATAAAAGTGGGACTGTACCATCAGTAACCGGTATGGGTTTAAGCGACGCCCTGTATTTATTAGGCAACGCGGGTTATAAAGTTAGTGTACACGGTAGTGGTGCGGTTAAAAGCCAATCGGTAACGGGTGGCAGTATGATACCAAAAGGATCAAAAATAATATTAGAGTTGGAATGAGGCAGTTAAGTGACATATTACAGGGTTTACCTTTTACCGAACTACAGGGCAGTGCCGATGTAACTATCAGCACCGTTGTGTTCGATTCGCGTAAGGTAGTGCCGGGTTGCTTATTTGTTGCCGTACGGGGCACCGTGGTTGATGGGCATGACTATATTGAACAAGCCGTTAAAAATGGTGCTGCTGCTGTAATATGCGAAGAATTACCCGCCCACGTAACCGGCGAGGTTGACTTTTTAATGGTGGCCAATTCGGCTATAGCATTGGGTGTAGTATCGGCTAATTTTTACGATAACCCATCTAAAAAATTAAAGCTGGTAGGTGTAACCGGTACTAATGGTAAAACAACAGTGGCTACATTGTTGTACCAGTTGTTTCGTGATCTGGGTTATAAATGCGGCTTGCTGTCAACCGTAGAGAACCAAATTAACGAAAAGATCATCCCATCAACCCATACTACACCCGACCCGGTGGAACTGAACAGTTTATTGGATGATATGGTGGCCCAGGGCTGCGACTATTGCTTTATGGAAGTAAGTTCGCACGCGGTAGCGCAGCACCGTATTGAGGGGCTGAGCTTTACCGGCGGCATATTTACCAATTTAACGCACGACCATTTAGACTATCATAAAACCTTTGATAACTACCTGAAGGCTAAAAAAGCCTTTTTTGATGGTTTGCCTAAAAACGCGTTCGCGCTTACCAATAATGACGACCGTAACGGTAGCGTAATGCTGCAAAATACTAAGGCCCATAAAAAAACTTATGGTTTAAAAACCATGGCCGATTATAAAGCTAAAATACTGGAGAACCAGTTTGGCGGCTTATTGCTCAATATTGATAACGAGGAGGTTTGGTGTAAAATGGTAGGCAGCTTTAATGCTTATAATTTGCTGGCAGTTTTTGCTACCGCGATGCTATTGGATCAGGACAGATCAAAAGTTTTAACGTCGTTAAGCAAGCTATCAGGCGCCGAGGGGCGGTTTGATTATACCGTTGGCCCTAATAAGATCATCGGCATAGTTGACTACGCGCATACGCCCGACGCAGTAAAGAATGTATTAAGCACCATTCATGATATACGTAATACCAACGAGAAAGTAATAACCGTAATAGGCTGTGGCGGCGACCGTGACAAGACCAAACGCCCTATAATGGCCAAAGTGGCCTGCGAATGGAGCGATAAGGTGATATTAACTGCTGATAATCCGCGTTCGGAAGACCCGGCTGCTATTATTAAAGATATGGAGCAGGGCGTTGACGCGGCATTTAAAAGGATTACTGTAAGTATTACCGATAGACGCGAAGCCATAAAAACTGCCTGTATGCTGGCGCAACCAGGAGACATCATCCTGTTAGCCGGTAAGGGCCACGAAAAATATCAGGAAATTAAAGGTGTAAAAAATCACTTTGACGATAAAGAAGAGTTGCTGAACCAATTTAAATTAATGGGATAAATGCTATACTATTTATTTACCTACTTGTATAAAGAATACCATATCCCCGGAACGGGTGTATTTCAATACATCACATTCCGCATGGCTATGGCAGTTATTACATCATTGCTAATAACCACGGTATATGGCCGCAGATTGATAGATTATTTGCGCTTTAAACAGGTTGGCGAAACAGTTAGAAATTTAGGTTTGGAAGGTCAAATGCAAAAAGCAGGTACGCCTACAATGGGTGGTATCATAATTATTTTAGGTGTATTGGTGCCTACGTTGCTGTTTGCCAAATTGGATAATATATACATTATACTAATGCTGGTTACTACAGTTTGGCTGGGTGCTATTGGTTTTTTGGATGATTATATTAAAGTATTTAAAAAAAATAAAGAGGGTTTAGCAGGTCGGTTTAAAATTACCGGACAAGTTGGCCTGGCATTGATCATTGGATTTACTATGTATAGTAACCCCGATATTGTAATACGCCAGGAGGTATCCCTGCCTATTAAATATGATGCCCCGGTTGCCTTCCACATTAAAAATAATAAGGCTGTTTATACGCAGGATGTAAAATCGACGCATACAACGATGCCATTTTATAAAAACAATGAGTTTGATTATGGCAAGGTGCTTAAGTTTTTAGGGCCTGGTTACGAACGCTACACGTTGATAGTGTTCATGCTTTTCATGATCATCATAATCACTGCGGTATCAAACGGGGCCAATATAACTGATGGTATTGACGGGCTGGCAACAGGGACATCGGCTATTATAGGATTTACACTGGCTATACTGGCCTATGTGTCGGGCAACGTGTTTTTCTCCGATTATCTGAACATTATGTATATCCCCGACTCGGGCGAGCTGGTAATTTTTGCCGGTGCCTTTGTGGGTGCTTGTGTAGGTTTTTTATGGTACAATGCCTATCCAGCGCAGGTATTTATGGGCGATACGGGCAGTTTGACCATAGGCGGTATCATAGCTGTATTTGCCATTATGATACGAAAGGAACTACTGGTGCCATTACTATGCGGCATATTCCTGCTGGAAAACCTGTCGGTGATACTACAGGTATCATGGTTCAAATTCACCAAAAAAAGATATGGCGAGGGCCGCAGGATATTCCTGATGTCGCCTATACATCACCATTATCAAAAAAAGGGCTTTCATGAGGCCAAGATCGTAACACGGTTCTGGATCATTGGCATTATGCTGGCTATATTGACAATTATAACATTGAAGTTGAGATAAAGCCCCCTAACCCCTAAAGGGGGAACAATGGTGGATATAAAGATTGAAGATTGTAAAGTGGCATAAGAATCATGCAAATCATTTAATCACATAAATCAGCGGTTCAGACAAATGGATAACAAAAACAACATACACTTTCAAAAGCACCCCCTTCAGGGGGCGGGGGGGGAGAGGCTTGCCATCCTTGGTGCCGGCGAAAGCGGTGTGGGTGCAGCATATCTTGCCCAACAGCAGGGGTATGATGTTTTTGTGTCAGATTTTTGTGCCATTGCCCACAACTATAAAAAGCAATTGCAGGATTGGAACATCCGCTTTGAGGAGCAGCAGCATACCGAAGCCGAGATATTGAAAGCAGTTGAAGTGATAAAAAGCCCTGGTATACCTGACAAGGCACCTATCATAAAAAAAATTAAAGAAAATAATATACCCGTTATATCCGAAATTGAGTTTGCGGGTAGATATACCGATGCAAAGATAATTGGCATAACCGGCTCAAACGGTAAAACCACAACTACCAGTTTAACCTACCATATATTAAAAAATGGCGGCTTAAATGTGGGCTTGGCAGGTAACATAGGTAAAAGCTTTGCCTACCAGGTAGCTACCGAAAAATTTGATTGCTACGTACTGGAACTGAGCAGCTTTATGCTGGATGATATGTACCAATTTAAGATAGATATAGCGGTGTTGCTAAATATAACACCAGATCACCTGGACCGCTACGATTATAAGCTGGAGAATTACGCGGCATCAAAATTTAGGGTTGTACAAAATCAAACGGGCGACGACATATTTATTTATTGCGCCGATGATCCCGAAACTATAAAAGGCATGGCGGGCCATACATTTTCGGCCATGCAGTTACCATTTTCTATTGAAAAAAAAATTGAACAGGGAGCATATCTCGAAAACGACAATATTGTCATAAACACACACCAACAACATTTCACAATGTCAATTACAGAACTGGCCCTGCAAGGCAAGCACAATATTTACAACTCGATGGCATCGGGTATTGTAGCCAAGGTGCTCGAATTACGCAATGATACCATTCGCGAAAGCATGGGCTCATTTAAAAATATTGAGCATAGGCTGGAGTTTGTGGGTAAAATATCAGGCATTACGTTCATTAATGATTCAAAGGCTACCAACGTTAACTCGACATGGTATGCTTTGGAGAGCATGACCAGTGATGTGGTGCTAATATTAGGCGGCGTTGATAAAGGTAATGACTACAATATGCTGAAGGACCTTGTAAAACAAAAGGTAAAAGCCATAGTGTGTTTAGGTAAAGATAACAAGCGTATACACGAGGCTTTTGAGGATGATGTGGATATTATTGTAAATACGACATCAGCAGCAGAAGCAGCACAGGTGGCTTACCATTTATCAGAAAAAGGAGATACGGTATTACTATCACCCGCCTGCGCCAGTTTTGATCTGTTTAAGAATTATGAAGACAGGGGCAACCAGTTTAAGGAAGCAGTGAAGGAGCTTTAGCCCCCTAACCCCCTGAAGGGGGAACAAAAGGGCTTAAATAAAATATTAATTAACAACAAACTCCCCCTCTAGGGGGATGGGGGGCAAATGAACCAGATAATAAGTAATTTAAAAGGAGACCGATGGATATGGCTGATAGTTGTATTGCTGTCGCTTATTTCTTTACTTTCTGTTTATAGCGCTATTGGTACACTTGCCTATAAGCGTGGTGTAGGTGTTGAATCTATTTTGATGAAGCACCTGGCTATGGTTATTGGCGGCATAGCGTTGATGTACATTTCGCATAAGCTGGATTACCGTTATTATTCCGGAATTTCCAAATTGCTGATGATCATTACCATTCCGTTGTTAGTATATACCCTTGTTTTTGGCAGCCATGTAAATGATGCCAGCCGGTGGATAGCTATACCCGGCACCGGATTAAGTTTCCAAACTTCGGATTTGGCTAAGCTGGCATTAATAACATACCTGGCACGCTCCCTATCGCGTAAGCAGGAAAATATTAAGGATGTAAAACAATCATTCATCCCAATTATGGGGGCAGTGTGCGTAGTATTTATATTGATTGCGTTGGCCAACCTTTCAACAGCGTTAATGCTGTTTGGTGTAAGTGTATTGTTATTAATAATTGGTCGTATAAGTATTAAACAAATAGCTATAGTTTGTTTGGCGGGTGCCGTGTTATTGGCCGGGGTTATCTTTCTGGGACCACGCAGGCATACTTATACATCGCGTATACAAACCTTTTTACATCCCGAAAAAGCCGACCCTGATAAATCATTCCAGGCAGATCACGCCCGTATTGCCATAGCTACGGGCGGGTTGTTTGGCAAAGGCCCCGGCAAAAGCACCGAAGTAAACTATTTACCCGAAGCATACTCGGATGAGATATATGCTATTATAGTTGAGGAATATGGTTTGGTAGGCGGCATAACTTTGATATGTATTTACCTGTTTTTGCTATACCGTTGCGTAAAAATTGTAACCAAAGCGCCAAAGGCATTTGGGGCATTGCTGGCAGCGGGTTTAAGTTTTAGTTTAACTATACAGGCCTTCGCCAATATGGCGGTGGCGGTGCATTTGGGCCCGGTAACTGGTGTGCCGCTGCCGTTTGTAAGCATGGGTGGTACATCCATGTTGTTTACCAGTGTGGCCTTTGGCATTATATTATCAGTAAGCAGGGATATTGACGAGCCTAAAAAAGTAGTGGTGGGAGAGATAAGGGAAGCTGCGGCGTAGCCGCAGTGATTAGAGATTAGTAATTAGAGAGTAGTTTGGAATAATTAAACCAGTGTAATCAAATAATATCAGTGAAATCAAGTAAAAGGATCATCATCAGCGGCGGCGGTACAGGAGGGCATATCTTCCCGGCTATTGCTGTTGCCAATGCTTTGAAAAGACTTGATCCGGCTATTGAAATATTATTTGTTGGTGCCAACGGCCGCATGGAAATGGATAAAGTACCCGCGGCGGGCTATAAAATTATTGGGTTAGATATACAAGGTATACAGCGCAAATCTATCTGGAAAAACATCATGTTCCCCATCAAGTTGTATAACAGTGTACATAAGTCGATAAAAATTATAAAAGATTTTAAACCCGATGCTGTGGTAGGTGTTGGTGGTTATGCGTCGGGACCATTATTGTATGCGGCATCATTACGGGGCGTGCCTTATTTGATACAGGAGCAAAACTCCTACGCCGGTATAACTAATAAATGGCTGGGTGGTAAGGCCCAGAAAATATGTGTAGCGTTTGATGGTATGGAAAAGTTTTTCCCTGCCGATAAGATCATCAAAACAGGCAACCCAATTCGTAAAGAGTCGGTTGCAATTGAGGGTAAGCACTTACAGGCAATTGAGTCATTTAACCTATCGCCCCAAAAAAAGACCATATTGGTAACAGGCGGCAGTTTGGGTGCACGCACACTCAACAATAGCGTGATGGGTGGCTTGAAAAAACTGGTAAATGCCGATGTACAGGTTATATGGCAAACAGGTAAGTTTTATTATAAAACCATTACGGAGCAATTGGGCGATCATATCCCCAATATTAAAATAATGGAGTTTGTAAATCGTATGGATCTGGCTTACGCTGCCGCGGATATTATTATATCAAGAGCAGGTGCGGGCACCATTGCCGAATTATGTGTGGTTAAAAAGCCTGTTATACTGGTGCCATCGCCAAACGTGGCCGAGGACCATCAAACCAAGAACGCGTTAGCACTGGTAGGCGAGCAGGCCGCCGTTTTTGTGGCCGACAGGGATGCCGAAGCCAACCTGATTGAGAAAGCAATTGAACTATTAAACGACAAAGAAAAACAAAAAATATTAAGCGATAACATTGGTAAAATGGCTATGCCAAATGCCGATGAGGTGATTGCGAAAGAGGTTATCCAAATAACAAATAACAATTAAATCTCAAGGCCCTCTTTTCCAAAAGGAGAGGGCCTTTTAAAAAAGAAAATGGAATTAAACAACATACAACGCGTTTATCTAGTGGGCATAGGGGGCATAGGCATGAGCGGCCTTGCGCGCTATTTTGCACATTTAGGCTATATTGTATGTGGTTATGATAAAACCCCTACCGACTTAACTGATGCATTAAGGAACGAGGGCATACAAGTGGTTTTTGACGACAGTAGCGAACTGATACCCAAAAGTTTCAGGGATAATGATGAAGGAACGCTTATTATTTATACTCCAGCTATCCCCAAAGATTCGGATATACTGAACTTTTTCCAGCGGAAAGGTTTTAACCTGTATAAACGGTCGCAGGTGCTGGGGCTTATCAGCAAAAGCAAGTTTACTATTGCGGTTGCCGGTACGCATGGTAAAACCACCACCAGTTGTATGGTAGCGCATATCCTTAAAGATTCGGGTACAGACTGCTCGGCTTTTTTAGGAGGGATAGCATCCAACTACCAAACTAATGTGTTGTTTGGTAATAATGATATTGTGGTGGTTGAGGCCGATGAGTATGACCGTTCGTTTTTAACATTATACCCTGATACGGCCATCATTACCTCTATGGATGCCGACCACCTGGATATTTACGGCGATCATAGTCAACTTACCGAATCTTTCCAACTATTTGCCGGGCAGATAAAAAGTGGCGGCACATTAATACACTACAAGGGCTTGCCGTTAAACGGCGGAGTAAATTATAGTATTGATGGCGATGCCGATGCGATGGCGTTAAACATACGGGTGGAGAATGGCGACTTTTATTTCGATTTTAAAAACAGCCAAACCAGTATAGCCAATATTAAACTGGGCATAGCCGGGTTACACAACATTGCCAATGCCGTTGCCGCAATTGAGGCTACATTGCGTTTAGGTGTTGATGTTGAATTGATAAAAGCGGCTTTAACTTCATTTAAAGGTGTTAAACGCCGTTTTGAATATATTGTAAAGAACGACCGGCATATTTATATTGATGATTATGCGCATCACCCCGAAGAGTTGCGGGCGGCCATATCATCTATAAAAAAATTATACCCGTATAAAAAACTGACCGCCATTTTTCAGCCGCATTTATATACGCGTACCCGTGATTTTGCTGATGGCTTTGCCGAGGTGCTGGATATAGTTGACGAGTTGATCATGTTGGATATTTACCCCGCGCGTGAGCTGCCGATTGAAGGGGTTGATTCGGTAATGATATTGGATAAAATGAAATTGACCAACAAGCAATTATGTGGAAAACAAGAGGCTATAGCGTTAATAAAATTTGAAAAACCTGAGTTACTTTTATCAGTTGGCGCAGGCGACATTGATACGTTGGTACAACCTTTAAAATCGATACTTGAAAATGTTTAAAAAACCTATTTGGCGGCATGTTTTAATTGGTTTTGCCTGGCTTATAAGCCTGGGCGGATTGGTTACGCTAATGAGTTTTATTGAAATAAAAAAAGCAGGCGTGGTTTGTAAAGATGTTAAAATATATATACCCGGCAATCAGTATTTTATTGACAAGCAGCAGGTAGAAAATATTTTAAAGTTTAGCAGCAATACATTGGTAGGCCGTAAACTTGATAATATTAATATACATGAACTGGAACTTAAACTAAAAGCAAATCCATTTGTGGCGTATGCCAAGGTATATGCTGATATGGATGGCATTGTGTGGATAGAGATAAACCAGCGCAGGCCCATATTACGCATACTTAACCAGTTTGATCAGGACTTTTACGTAGATGAGTCTGGCCTAAAGCTACCCTTATCTGATAATTTTACGGCGAACGTATTGGCGGCCAACGGATATATAGAGGAGGTTTTTTCGGGCAGGGTTGATACCCTGAAAACCCCATTGGCAAAAGATATTTTTAAAACAATTGATTTTATACGCAAAGATTCACTTTGGAATGCGCAGATAGCGCAGGTATATGTTAACCAAAACCATGAAATTGAATTGATACCCCGTGTAGGCAACCAGCGCATTTTGCTGGGCAATGCCGACTCGCTTGAGGTTAAGTTTCATAACCTGATGGCATTTTACAAACAGGCGTTACCACAGGTTGGTTGGAATGCTTATAAAACCATCAATATTAAATACGCCAACCAGGTAATAGGTATAAAATATACAAAGGAAGATTCATTGAGGTTAGCTAAACCTGTTGTTGATTCCGCTAAATTAAGTACAGACACATCTCTAATAAAGCACTAATATGGACAAGAGTTCGACACAAGAAAAAAGTTCGCCAATTGTAGTGGGATTGGACATAGGCACCACTAAAATATGCGCAATTGTTGGCCGTCGCAGTAAAAACGGAAAAATTGAGGTATTAGGAATTGGCAAAGCCGAGTCGGCAGGTGTAACCCGCGGTATGGTTTCAAATATTGATAAAACTGTACAGGGCATTACCGCGGCGGTTGAAATTGCCGGCACACAATCAAACGTAGAAATACGCGTAGTTAATGTAGGTATTGCCGGACAACACATTAAAAGTTTGCAGCACCGGGGTTTAATAACCCGTCGCGATCTGCAATCGGAAATATCCCGTAAGGATATTGATAAACTGGTTGAAGATATGTATAACCTGGTAATGCCTCCGGGCGAGGAGATCATCCACGTTTTGCCGCAGGAATTTACGGTTGACAGCGAGCCGGGAATTAAAGATCCTATTGGTATGGCAGGGGTGCGTTTGGAAGCCAATTTCCATATCATATCCGGCCAGGTTACCGCTATCAAAAACATTGTAAAATGTGTAAATAAAGCCAACCTGGAGAGCCAGGAACTGATACTGGAGCCTTTGGCATCGTCTGAATCGGTTTTAAGCGAGGAAGAAAAAGAAGCCGGCGTGGTATTGGTGGATATTGGTGGAGGTACTACAGACGTGGCTATTTTTCACGAAGGCATTATACGCCATACCGCAGTTATTCCGTTTGGCGGTAATAGTGTAACCGAGGATATCCGCGAGGGTTGCTCAGTAATGCGTAACATAGCCGAGCAGTTAAAAGTGCGTTTCGGATCTGCTTTAGCTGAAGAAAATAAAGAGAACGAGATAGTTTGTGTGCCTGGTTTACGCGGCCGCGAACCAAAAGAAATATCAGTTAAAAACCTGGCGTTTGTTATCCAGGCCCGTATGGAAGAGATCGTAGAGCATGTGTATTATGAGATCAAATCATCCGGGTACGAGAAAAAGCTGATTGCCGGTATAGTTATAACAGGTGGTGGCGCGCAGTTAAAGCACTTGCCGCAACTGGTTGAGTTTGTTACCGGGTTAGATTGCCGTGTAGGATATCCTAACGAGCATTTGGCCAAAAACGAAGTGCTGCCTAAAAATGTGTACGAAGAGATGCAGAGCCCAACCTTTGCAACAGGTATAGGTTTGTTGATAAAAGGTATACAAAAAATGGAGTATACCGGCATTGTTGCCGTGCCCGAAGCATCGGCAGCAAAAATCGAAAAAACCAAATATGCCGATGATAAAAAGTTTGGTCTGTTTGGTAAAATACTGGAAAGCGGAAAGAAATTTATTAAAGACGATATTAAGGACGAAGACTTTTTGAAATAGGTAGCCTCACCCAAATCCTCCCCGGAAGAGAGGGCTTAAAAAGTCTCCCCTACCGGTGGAGATTTAGAGGGGGCTAAGTACTTATTCACAACCTTTCAATTTTTCCACATTATGCACAAATGTGGAAAAAGGTTGTTGAAAAAGTCATATTATTACAATGGTGAAATATAAATATTCGTCAAACTACATATAGCTGAAAAACAAGGATTATGCAATTTGAGATGTTAAAAGAAAAGTCGTCTATCATCAAGGTTATTGGTGTTGGCGGCGGCGGTGGTAACGCGGTAAACCACATGTACAAGCAAGGTATTACAGGTGTTGATTTCATAATCTGTAATACAGATGCCCAGGCATTGGAGTTAAGCCCTATACCTAACAAGGTACAACTTGGCGCCAGCCTTACCGAAGGTATGGGAGCCGGTTCAATACCCGAAGTTGGAAAAAATTCAGCTATAGAAAATATTGACGACATTAAGCAGATGCTGGGCAGCAATACCAAAATGTTGTTTATTACAGCAGGTATGGGTGGCGGTACCGGTACCGGCGCCAGCCCTATTATTGCCAAAGCTGCCCGCGAAATGGATATATTAACCGTAGGTATTATAACTACCCCTTTCAGTTTTGAAGGCAAGCGTCGTAAAATGCAGGCCGAAGAAGGTATGGCCGAGTTGAAAAAATATGTCGATTCGTTCCTGGTGATATCAAATGACAGGCTACGCCAAATATTTGGTAACCTTACCCTGGGTTCGGCATTTGCACAGGCTGACGATATTTTAACTACAGCAGCCAAAGGTATTGCCGAGATCATTACATTACCGGGCTATATAAACGTCGACTTTAAAGATGTGCGTACGGTGATGAAAGACAGTGGCGTATCTATAATGGGCAGCTCGGCTGCCGAAGGCGAGAACCGCGCACTTAAGGCGGTTGAAGGTGCTTTATCATCACCATTATTAAAAGATAACGAAATTGAGGGGGCACGTTATATCCTGCTTAACATCAGTTCGGGCGAAAAGGAAGTAACCATGGATGAAGTGAGCATAATTACCGATTATATACAGGAAGAAGCAGGTTTAGCTGCCGATTTGATATGGGGTAACTGCCGCGATGAAAGTTTGGGCGAAAAATTATCAGTTACTATTATAGCAACCGGTTTCCAAACTAAAGATGAGCGCGAGCAGGAACAAAGCACCAAAAAAATAGTATCAATGCTGGTGCCTGACGCGCCATTGGTTAGGCCGGTAAATGAATTTATTACCCCGGTTAGCAGCGGTACAACTGCCGAGCCTTATATTAAACAAAGTAAAGAAGAACAAATACAAGCTGATCTGTTTGATCTGTTTGGCAACTCGCCCGAGGCTAACGCGGTTATATTTAATATGGATGATATCCATAACGACGAAGTTGAAATGGAAGCCGAGTCAGCCATGCCAGAGATGACCTTTAAACTGGCCGACCCGGAAGTGTTTATGGAACAGGGCGAAACCATAGTTACCTTTGAATCTCCTGTTGCCGAGGAGGAACCTGAACCGGAAATAGTTGCCGGTGCTGATGATAACAAAACGAATGAATCTATCGAGGAACAGTTGCGTAAATCGCGCGAGCGTATTATGCGCCTTAAAGATCTGAGTATGAAACTGCGTACAGGTAACATACAGGAGTTAGAAAATGTTCCGGCCTACAAGCGCAAAGAAATAGCCTTGCAGCAAACACCTGCCAGCGATGAGAGCCAAATATCGCGCTTCTCCTTATTGCCTGATGATGAGGGTAAAATAGAGATACGCGACAGCAACTCGTTTTTGCATGATAATGTAGATTAGTAAATGGATGATGGTTCATTGTTCATAGTATTTGGGAGACACTGAGGTGTCTCCTTTTTCATTTTACAGGAATTCCATGAACCATGAATTGTCATCTATCAACTTAAAAAATTATATTTGTAAATTAAACAAAGAGTACATTGGATTTATTTGATAAGATAACACAAAGTATGGGCGGTCCTCTCGGACAGCATCAAAAATGGTCGCACGGGTATTTTTCATTCCCACGTTTGGAGGGCGAGATAGGCGCGCACATGCAATTTAACGGCAAAGAACACCTGGTTTGGAGTTTGAATAATTATTTAGGTTTAGCCAATCATCCGGAAGTGCGCGAGGCCGACGCCCAGGGCGCTGCCGATTTTGGATTGGCTTACCCTATGGGTGCCCGTATGATGTCGGGTAACTCGATACATCACGAAAATTTAGAGCAGGAACTGGCCGCATTTGTAGGCAAACAGGATGCATTTCTATTAAATTATGGCTACCAGGGCATGTTGTCAATTATCGACTCGCTGGTGGGCCGTAATGACGTTATAGTATATGATGCCGAATCGCATGCCTGTATAATTGATGGTTTACGTTTGCACGTAGGTAAACGTTTTGTTTACCAGCATAACGATATAGAAAGCTGCGAAAAGCAATTACAGCGCGCCACTAAATTAACTGAGCAATCAGGCGGCGGCATATTGCTGATAACCGAAGGTGTTTTTGGCATGTCGGGCGTACAGGGCGACCTGAAGGCTATCATTGCCCTTAAACAAAAATATAATTTCCGGATATTGGTTGATGATGCGCATGGCTTTGGTACCATGGGTAAAACCGGTGCAGGTACGCATGAGGAACAGGATTGTATTGATGGTGTGGATGTTTATTTTGCAACTTTTGCCAAATCAATGGCTGGTATTGGCGCTTTTGTAGCGGCCGATAAACAGGTGGTTGATTATCTGCGCTATAATATGCGGTCGCAAATATTTGCCAAATCATTGCCCATGCCAATGGTAATGGGTATAAAAAAGCGATTTGAATTGTTAAAATCACAGCCGCAACTACGCGAAAAGCTATGGCTTATAGTTAATACACTGCAAAATGGTTTAAAAGAGCGCGGTTTTAATATAGGCAATACCAATACCATGGTAACCCCGGTATTTTTAGAGGGCGACCTAAATGAGGCCACCGCCTTAACCCGCGATCTGCGCGAAAACTACGGCATATTTTGTTCAATAGTAATATACCCGGTTATACCAAAGGGTTTAATATTGCTGCGTTTAATACCAACCGCCGCCCATTCATTAGAGGATGTGCAGCGTACGCTTGATGCTTATAGTGAAATGGGCGAAAAATTGAAAGCCGGTTATTATAAAAAAAATAAAATGGCTGTAACGCAATAATAGCTATATAAAATAAGAAGGCTCTCTGTATATAGCAGTGAGCCTTCTTATTTTATATAGATATTATATTAATTATTATAATAGTATTGATAAAAAAATAAGTTCAATAATGCAAACACTTATAAACTTTACTACTATAAATAAATACTTTTAACTTGATATTATTAACTACAATGTGGTTAATAATGTGTGTTTAATATTTGTATTAAAATAATAAATTATAAAAATAATATTTAATAGTGTGATTTTAATAATATTGAGTTAAAATGTGTGGAAAAAAATACTTGATGTAGTCGTATTTTTATTGTGCGAAAGTTTTTTTTAAAAAAAAACTTTTTTAGATTAGCTTAACTAAAACAATAAACCTCAAAAACCTAAAGGAGTAATTAAATGAAAAAATTTACTGAAGTAAAGAAATTGATCGAATCACTCGAAGCTGATGCCGACAAATTTTACAACAAGGGTAACAGTGCAGCCGGTACCCGTGTACGTAAAGGTATGCAAGACCTTAAAAATTTAGCGCAATCTATCCGTTTAGAAGTTCAGGATGCTAAGAACAAAGCCGCTAAATAAAAAGAGACTTTAAGATTTTGATTTAAAACCCGGCTGCACGCAGCGGGGTTTTTTTATGCGGTAATTTTTTGAGTTTCTTTGATGATCTGTTGTGCAGTGTTATCACTTACCTGTACTAAAGGCAAGCGTAAAGTATCACCACATACACCTAATTGTTTAAGCGCGGTTTTAACACCTGCAGGGTTGCCTTCAACAAACATTAAGCGGGTAAATTCAACCAGGTTATAATGGCCCTTTTGGGCACTTTTAAAATCACCTTTAAGCGCAATGCGTATCATGTCTGATAACTGGCGCGGTAATACATTGCCAATTACTGATATTACACCTACTCCACCAATTGCCATCATGGGCAGGGCCACTGCATCATCACCTGATATTAATAAAAAATCTTCCGGTTTATCACGGGCTATATGGTTAAACTGTTCAAAGTTGCCCGATGCTTCTTTAATGCCAAAAATATTCTTAAAATCATTAGCCAACCTAATTGTAGTATCGGCACTGATGTTGCTGCCTGTACGGCCCGGTACGTTATACAACATTACCGGTAATGGCGAGTTTTGCGCGATAGCTTTATAATGTTGGTAGATACCTTCCTGGGTTGGTTTATTATAATTAGGGCTTGCTGATAGGATGGCACTGTACCCGTTTGTATTAAATTGCTTTAATTCCTCAATTACTTCGGCTGTGTTATTACCGCCAATGCCGGCAACAAGCGGTAGGCGGCCATGATTAACCTCAGCAGTAAACGCCCAAACTTTCTTTTTTTCTTCGCTGGTTAATGTAACACTTTCGCCGGTGGTGCCTAATACTACCAGGTACTCCACGCCACCATCAATTACATAATTGATCAGGTTTTTTAACCCGTCATAATCCACTTGTCCATCTGCCTGAAAAGGGGTTACCAAAGCTATCCCTGTTCCGTAAAATTTGTTCATGTTTACCATTGAGGTTGCAAATATAATAATTAGGGTTGATGGTTCATAGTTCATAGATCATGGTTGATGATTCACTATGAACCATCAACCACCAACCATGAACCAACTTAAAACCCTATCCTTACCCGCACACCCGAAACTGTATTACTGCCACTGTTGAATGAGCGACCGTACATAATTCTTAAATTAAGGTATTGTACACCAAATGCAAGTTCGCTGTAATGTAGCAGGTTAGGGGTTGTGAGGTAGTTTATATTAGCAATTTCCTGCAACCTCAACTTGCGGATAAACGGTATCTTATTTAAAAAGAAACCCGAAAAATTTTGCTCAAAATGCCCCTCTATGTATTGCTTGCCTGTACTAAAGGTATAATAATCAAGCAGCAGGAACCTGGAAATACCTGATTGATAAAATAAAGTATGGTTACCTGCAAATTGTTTATAGTCGGGATAATATAAGTTGCTTGTATTAATAAATTTACCTGCGCCTATATAAAATGAAGTTTTACCATACATTCCCACATTGATATCTGATTTTGATATATCAGCGCTCACCAGATCGTAATTAACTACCGAGCCTAACGCGCCGTTTATACCCTTAACATAACTAAAACCAATGGTTGGGTATTTTGATAGCAGGTAACGTTTGCCTGCCGGGTAGGTTTCATACTTGTTGCTAAAATCATAGCTGGTGCGCAGGGTAAGCGTAAGTGCCTTGTTTTCCGGAAACAAGGGTACATCTGTAGCCTGGTTAAGCGGATTATTTGATGTGTACTCGTTATAAGCAGGTTTAAATATGCTGTATGCCGAGGCATTTGGCAGCCACCTGCGGTTGGCCCACTCAATATCTGCGCTGGCACGCCAGCCACCATATATGCGCCCGCTTAAAGCAATATTAACAAACTGTTTTTGATACAGCTTCTCAAAATTTTGTCGCAGCAGTAAACTGTGCACCATATTGTTAAATGTTGCTATTGATGTTGTTCGGTTAAGGTCAGTAATGTCTGATCCTCCGCTTATATTCAATGTAAAAGGATGTATTGGTATAGTTGCGTTTACGTTGGCATTAAGTAACTTATCTGCAAAACCATAGCGTACATGAGCGCCCAGGCGCAGGTAACGGTTATTTAGGGTATCAATTTGTTTGGTATAGCTTACACCATAGTTTATAGCAAAACCTTCAACGGTGTTAAACAGCAAAGCCCGTACTGGCGAATCAAAATGATAGGTTTCTTTTTCGTATCGATCACGTACGTTTATGCCTCCCAAAAGTAGCTTGCCCAGATTGAATTTATTATTAACCTTATCCAGCGAATCCAGATACTCCTTTGATTCGCGGTGTTTGGCTATTTTGTCTTTTTTAACATAATCGTTTTTTTCTTCTTCGGTAAGGGGCACAGGGCGTTCCTGTTCCCAATAGGCCGAATCTTTTTTGTTTACCTGCCGCGTAATGCGCAATACTTCGGCAAAATCCCTTTTATTTAAAGTAGGGTTAAGGTTATAATTTTTATAAACAGATATAAAGTAGCCGCCAAACTTAAAACCTAAAAGGCTACCCTTAAACTCGAAATTTATGGCAGATGGCATCCAGTTACTGCTGCCCACCGGGAAAAATTGTTGGCTCACCTTTAAGGTATCTACAAAATTAATATTGGCTTCTTTGGTAATATGCAGGTCAACGCCGTACAGCCGCCAGCTATTTTTTATAATGTAAATAATTCCCTTAAAACAGGGGTCGTACCGGCGTTTGGGTATTACCTGTATTTTGGCTATGGTTTCGCCATTCTCGGTAGTTTCGCCCAGTAGTTTATAGTTATAATAAAACAAAGCGCTCTCGGCAATGGGCGATATCAGCGGCCGATTGCTTAAACCCTGCCAGGTCTCAAAATTTTCATAAAAATTAACATTCAGGTCACTTACCCGGTTATAGCTAAAAGCACGGTTACGCCCCGATACTTTGGATGATAACATTTCCTCATGCACCTGCCCGGGGTATAGGTAACTGTATTTTGATTCTGTCTCTGATAAATAAATTATTCCCTTTCGGTTGGAGTCGAGCCCTATTTCGCGACCCAACTGGTCAATATCACGCCCCAAAAAGCGCTTGGGCGCGCCAAGCAGTTTTTGCAGTCCCTTTATATAAACTTCGCAAGTATAGGCTTTAACTTCATTTAAATAAGTTTTCCTTTTTTTAACCGCTTTGCGGATGATGGCGTAAGCCGGGTCCTCGCCGTTTGCAGTAATGGTTACATTTTGTAATTCATAAGTTTCGGTAATAAGTTGTACGTTAATGGTAGTTGCGGTTTTAACATTCAACTGCCGGGTTTCGGGTTTATAACCTACTGCCCTATATAAAGCTGTGTACTGACCGGGCTTTAATTGCAATGAATATTCGCCCTCAATATTGGCCGATGTACCTTGCGTGGTATTTTTAATATAGATGGAGGCAAAGGGTATAGGGTTTGATTTTTCGTCAGTTATTTTACCGCTTATACTAACCTGAGCCGATACAGGAAAACTAAGCGTAATAAAAAATAAGGATAAAAATAGTTTCATTAATAGGGGTAAGTTTACCGCTAATATGGATATTATTTGTTTAATGATGTTACAGTAAAGGTTAATAAATGTTAAAGCAGACTAAGATTTATAGGATTTAAAGAATTTATAGAATTACAGGTAGGGTTTTAAAATTGCAGAAAGCTACATTATACAATATCCTGTAATCTCATTAATTCTATAAATCTTAGTCAAGCAGCGCCATTAACTCAGTGTCGCTAATAATAGGTATATTAAGTTTGGTGGCCTTTTCCAGTTTTGACGGACCCATATTATCACCGGCTACCAGATAATTAAGCTTAGCCGATATACTACTTAATATTTTGCCGCCGTTTTGCTCAATAATGTCCTTCAGTTCATCTCTTGACCGCTCAAACGTGCCTGATATAATAAAGGTTTTACCGGCCAGTTTATTGCTTTGCAGATTAACCTCTTTCTCTTCGGCTATAAATTGCAGTCCGTAGGTCTTTAATTTTTCAATCTCTTCCAGGTGTTGTGGGTCGCTAAAATAGGCTATTATACTTTGCGCTATGCGTTCGCCAATTTCTTCGGCAACCACCAGTTGTTCAAAAGGGGCGGCAATAAGGTTATCAATAGTTTTAAAATGTTGGGTAAGTTTTTTGGCTACGGTTTCGCCAATGTAGCGTATACCCAAACCAAACAATAC
>NZ_JBDTJZ010000178.1:0-8701 GCF_039935595.1 Mucilaginibacter sp.
ACAATAAGCGGATAGGTGCTTAATGACGCGTAATCAACATTACCATCAGGCACTCTTTTTATTTTAAAAAACGGATCGGCAGCGAAAACTGAGTTAAGAAACACATTTGGCGTGCCACCATCAATTAATAAAACAGGCATTTGCTGTTTTACATTAAATGAAAAATAAAACTGGTTATCAAAAGTCACCGGGTTATCCTGCAAGGTTATCTCGCCACGCTGCCAGCCGCTTTGCAGACCCGAAAAGGTTAACGTATCGTCCTGTACCGAACGGGCGGCGAGGTTAAAACCTCCTAAAGCTTTTTGCGAACCGTTTATCAATAGCTTTAAAGGTATTTTAGCGGAGTTTTCTTCGGAGTAATTATGCAGCCTCACCACCATTTTCTCGCTTTCGCCGGGGCGGTGTATAGCATTTAGCAGCCATACCGAATCAACGGCTACATTAGCTAAAGTATTGCCGGTAAGTTGTACCAGGTTAACTGTTATGCCACTTGCTTTAAGCGGCTGCCCATTGGATATGTTTTTTTGAAAATCAGAAACGATGTAAAGCGATTTGGTGGTATTGGGTTGCCCGTTTAGTAAACTAAGCTGTCTGTCTACAATTTGTTGCAGGGGGCGGCTGCGGGGACTTATTTTTACCGCGTCAACCGCGTCATTAAATTCATCGCGGGTAAGCAAGCGCTGGTGTTTACCTTCAAAATCCTGCGTAAGCAACTGAAACCTGTCATTTATGCCATAAGCGGTAACAATTTCTTTTGCACGGCGTTTGGCTTCGTCCAACAAAGCGCCTTCGCGGTTAAGCGTTTGCATGGAGTACGAATTATCAATAAAAACACTTACCGCTTTTTGCGCGCCCGCATTTTTGGCATTAGGGCCGGGGATATACGGGCGGGTAAAGGCCAAAACCAAAAACAATAACGCTAACAATCGTGCAGCTAATATTAATCGCTCTTTTATATTTCGGCGGGAAGACTGCTGTTCGCGTATTTCTTTCAGAAACTGAACATTACTGAAATATACTTTTTGATACCTGCGGAAATTGAACAAATGTATCAGTACAGGTATAGCCAGCGATAGTAATGCAAATAAAAAGGCAGGGTATAAAAAATGCATTTTTTAGGTGGCTGTTGTTACAAATGTGCAATTTTTAAATTTAAGAAAACAGGGTATAGCATCAATACTCTGTCGCAATTATATTACAATGAAGCTGTATTATTACCTGCGTCGCCTATGCTTTTTATGCGTCACGGACTTTTTATGTTTGGTTGATTTTTTTGTGGTTTCTTTTTTCTTTTTTTCAGGTTCGGCTTTCTTCACCTTTTCCTGTTGAACAGGAGTGGTTATAGTTTTGGTTGAATCTTTACTTAACTGTTTTACAGTAAATTGATTACCCTGTAAACTATATTCCAGCTTACGTTTTGCGCCGGTTGGTTTGGCATTGTTGGTATTGCCGTCATAAATAGGAAACTCGCGTATAAATTTGCCTTCGGTAATATAAAAATTATCGCCGCCCCGGTAACCATCGCGCTGCGAACTGGTTAGTTTTGGGAAATCGCGTTTGTTGGCTTTATTATCATTGCCATACTCAAACGCGTATATGGTGGTGTAGTTAGTGGTATCCTTTCCTTTGGTTTGTATCAATATTTCAGGATTGCCATCCACATCCATATCCGAATTATATACATCAACTATTTTACCATTCAGATCGCCTGTAGTAGTGGTGTATTGCCTGCTTGTTGAGTCGGAATGCAAAATAACGAACGCGCCTGTATCTGCCGATCCCCTGCCCCAACTTAGTACATCATAATATTCGCCCGGCGCAACCTCCAGCAGCTTATGGTACCTAAATGGGTCCATTATGCGTGGCGCGCTGCTAACCTGCTTAACAGCAGCTTTTTGTTCATGGCTGCAACCTGTAAATACTATGCCGCCCATCAGCATCAATAAATAAAACTTTATACGCATTATTAGTTAGGTTAATTAAACATCGTATCGGGCGATAACTCGCCTTTAGGTTTGCCGGGTATGGTCATAAAGACCCTTAAAGATCCCGTTATACCCTGGTTAAAGTATTTTAAGGTAAACTTATGAAATCCTTTTAATAAAGGCACACTACCGCCTTTTTCAAACAATACATGTTTGCCATCATTGTCAACCACGGGCATATCATCTATCAATATAACCGATCCATCGTCTGACGCGGTTGAAAAGCCATATAAACCATCCTCATCAATACGTATGTAACCATTATATATTATGCCGAACGGCTGGTTATTACGGCGAAAACTGACTATATTAAAACTTTTAGCTATTAATGTTGAATCTAATACACCAACTGTATTAAGTTGGCTGGTGCTGTTAAAAGTACCTGTAAATAACTGATACCTTAAACCCATTGCTGTACCGGTATAGTTAACCGGTGGAAATGGCGGCTTATTGTAAACCACGGTGCGTAATATATCGCTACGTTTCCCTGTTGGCGTTATGGCTATACTTTGCAATTCGCGGTATTGGTCGGGCGGTACATTATAGGTTATTGGTTTGGTAAATTCCAAATCGGTTTCGCGCGGGGTGTAGCCGTCAATGGTATAATAAACCTTAGCTGTTGTAACAGAAGGCTTTAGATTTACGGGTAGCTGCGTACCAAAAATGATAGTATCCTTTGCGCCAATTACTTCGGGCACGCGGTAATCAAAACCATTTTTATCCAACCAGGCGAGTTGACCGGGCAGGCGCGTTTCTGAAAAATCTTTATAATTTTTATTGGCTAACGGCGTCCACCCCACTTCTGACAGGGCAAGCATACGCGGCAATAACATATATTCCACTTTATTTTCTGTGGCGATATATTCTGTCCATAAATTGGCTTGTACCCCTATAATATATTTCTGCTGTTCGGGCGTTAATACCGCCGGGGTTGGATTATAAGCATATGTCATGGCAATTGGCTTATAACCACCAATACCTACCGGCTCGTTGCCTAATTTACCTTGCGCGTTGTCAAAATATAAACCCATACTGCTAGGTGTCATAATTACATCGTGCGATAGACGCGCGGCAGCAATACCGCCCGATTCGCCCTGCCAGCTCATAATAGTTACGTTAGGTGCAATACCACCATCCAATACCTCGTCCCAACCTATAACTGTACGCCCTTTTGAGTTTACAAACGCTTCAATACGTTTTACAAAATAGCTTTGCAATTCTTTCTCATCTTTCAATTTTAAACGCTTCATCAATTGCTGTGCAAATTTGGAATTCTGCCAGTCATCCTTTGCAACCTCATCCCCGCCTATGTGGATATATTTACTCGGGAAAAGGTTAATAACTTCTGTTAAAACATCATCCAAAAAATTAAAGGTCGAATCAGTTGGGCAATACACGTCATGCCGCTCGCTCCAGGTGCCTGACACCATATAGCTTTCGGGTATGTTACAGCCATACTCGGGGTAAGCAGCCAGTGCCGCATCTGAATGTCCGGGCATTTCAATTTCCGGTATAATGTTTATATATCGATCAGCGGCATATTTTATTACATCACGTATTTGATCTTGTGTGTAATAACCGCCATAAGGGGTATTATCATATTGCGGCGGGGTGCGGTCGTGGTAGTTGCCTATTAAAGTCTCTGTACGGTGGCTGCCTATTTCGGTTAACTTGGGATATTTTTTTATCTCGATGCGCCAGCCCTGGTCATCAGTTAAATGCCAGTGAAAATTATTGAGTTTATAACGCGCCATCAGGTCGATATACTTTTTAATAAAATCAACCGAAAAAAAATGGCGGGCTACATCCAAATGCAATCCGCGGTAACCAAAACGCGGGTAATCTTCAATTTCGGCGCCAGGCAATTTAACAGTTGCATCATGCTCCAAAGGCATTAATTGAATTAAGGTTTGTATGGCATAAAATATACCTGCGCCTTTGCCAACTATGGTAATATTTTGCGGAGTGATCAATAAGCGATAACCCTGAGCCGGCAGTGCATCGGCCCCTGCAGAGGTAATAATAATTCCATTATTTACCGCTTGCCCGGTATAAGGCTGGGGCTTAATAGTAAGAGCGACCGCGTTTTGTAAATAATCTGCTAAAAAAGTCACCGCTTTATTAGCCACGCTATCTGCTACTAAAACGGTTTGCTGACTTAATATAAAATCGCCGGATAATTTCTTAACGGATACCGGAGCGGGTATCAGGCCCATGTACGGGTCGTTATTTTGCGCCTTAACTGTTATCGATATAAAAAAGAGATAGAAAAATAGGGGTAGAAAAAGCTTTTTATACATACTTATCAATAGCCGTGTTTATTAAATATGGTGAAGTTATTAAAAAGTTGGGGTAAGTTTAACGTGTTGATAGAATTTGTATAGGTTGAAAACGTTGTATAGTTAAAGATGTTACAATGATTGTAAACAAAAAAGGTTGCAGAAATTAAACTTCTACAACCTTTATAACGCTTAAAACCTTTAAAACAACTTAAGCCGTTACCACATGCTCTTTAGCGGCCAAATACCTTTCGGCATCAATGGCGGCCATACAGCCCGTGCCCGCGGCCGTTACTGCCTGGCGGTAAATATGATCCTGTGCATCGCCACAGCAAAACACGCCTTCAATGTTTGTTTCTGTTGATCCGGGCCTGGTTTTAATGTAGCCGGTTTCGTCCATATGTATCTGGCCCCTGAATATATCGGTATTAGGTTTATGGCCTATCGCCACAAAAAAGCCGGTAACATCTAATTTACGTTCCTGGTTAGTTTTATTGTTAAGAACCAAAACGCCATTTACACTTTGACCATCGCCTAAAATTTCTTTGGTTTCGGTATCATATAATAATTCAATATTATGGGTATTCAATACGCGGTGCACCATCGCTTTTGATGCCCTGAACTCATCACGGCGAACAATCATATATACCTTGCGGCACAATTTAGCCAGGTAAGTAGCTTCTTCAGCAGCGGTATCGCCGGCGCCTACTATGGCAACGTCCTGCCCTTTAAAAAAGAACCCGTCGCAAACAGCGCAGGCCGAAACACCAAAACCACTGTATTTTTGTTCGGAATCCAAACCCAACCATTTAGCTGACGCACCTGTTGATATAATAACCGTATCTGCCAATATAGTTTTACTTTCGTCAACGGTTACTTTATGCGGCATACTTGAAAAATCAACCGAGCTTACATACCCAAAACGGATATCGGTACCCAAACGCTCGGCTTGCTGACGGAAATCTTCCATCATTTCGGGTCCCATTATTCCATTAGGGTAACCCGGAAAGTTCTCTACATCAGTAGTTTGGGTAAGCTGACCGCCGGCCAACATACCAGTATACATAACCGGCTTTAAATCAGCGCGCGAGGCGTATATAGCTGCAGTATAACCTGCAGGTCCCGAGCCTATAATAAGGCATTTAACATGTTCAGTAGTTTCAGACATCTTTAATAAAATGAAGCACAAAAATAGCTTTTATTGCACTGCATGGCAATAGCCAATAGTCACTATATTGCCATTAGATTTACACATATTTATGACTATCAACACTCACCCCTCAAAACATAAAATTTTAGCTATACCCGGCAGCCTTAGAAGCGGCTCAACCAATCATAACATCTTAAAATATTTAGGCACACTCGTACCCAATAATATAGATTATGCCATATATGATGGTCTTTCAACCATCCCTCCCTTTGATACCGGATTGGATAATGATAACCCGCCCCAACCGGTAGCAGCATTAAGGCAATTATTAAGCGAAGCCGACGGACTAATCATCTGCACACCCGAATATGCTTTTGGCGTACCCGGTCAGCTAAAAAACATGCTGGATTGGCTGGTATCCAGCAGTTCGCTGGTGGATAAGCCTGTGGCTTTAATAACAGCATCGTTAGGTGGCGAACATGCGCATGCCTCGCTTCTGTTAACGTTGGGGGCTTTATCGGCAAAACTATCTGATGACACTAATTTGCTAATTCAGTTTATCCGTTCAAAAATGGATGGGGATGGGAATTTGAAGGATGAGGAAACGAAGGATAAATTGCAAAAATTAATGAAGAACATGCCGACTTAAAGTAGCCTGGTTTATACAAATTTTTATATCATTTTGATGCACTCTTTTTTATCGGCTTTTTGGCTGTTTCAGCATCACTGTTTTTAGATATACCGACTGGTTGTTTGATGGAGAATTTTAATGTCGGGGAGCCCTCAATTCTTGGTAATTTAGCTCTTAATTCTTCTCGATTGTCTTTAAAAGTAGTTTTTCCTAATAATATCCTAGCCATATTTATGTCATTCATTCTTATTCCTGTTGTCATGCATCTGAAAGAAATATCTCCCCTATTTGAGTTTTGCTCCTTTAAGAAATTAATAAAATCAAATAAAGTTTCTGACGTTAATAAACCGGTTTTGATTTTTTCGATAGCAATATTATGAGTATTTACTAAATGTTTGATACCTTCCAGTTCTAATAATTGGGAGAGTTGTTTTTCTGCCTCTAACTTTTTATTTTCCTCCTCAATAATCTTCACTACATTTTCACCTTCTAAAACCCTAGGTAGTGCTTTTTCTAAATATGTTTTTAGTGTTGCAGTAACAGCTGATAAATCGTTGATTTTGTGAGTTAAATTTTCGTATTGTTTTTTTTGTGAATTTTGTCTTAAGAAGTCCTTAAACAACCCGGCCCATTGATTTTTCAAAAAAGCAGTTATATCAGAGACATGTTCAAAAGGATGAATTATTATCCCTCCGGTTAATTTCATAACCTCTTCGATAAACTCATATATTTTAACGCTATCTACATATTTAAAAGCGATTTCCTTTTCTTTGTTTAATAGATAAGTTTCATATTCAGTCCTGACATTTTTTTCAATAAACAAATAAACTTGCTTGCCCTGTTCCACAGCAGTTTTTATTTCTAATTGAGTAATTGAATATTGCGTTTGCTTAGACTCTGAGCCATATCTATTACCAATGATTCCAAGAAGCATATCGACATCATGAACTTCTTTGTAGCAATACTCTTCTAAATTATCTTCAACGCCATAAGGGATTTCTCCGACTTCGTTTCTGATAGGTTCATAATTAAAATCTCTTATAAATTTATCCAAATCAACTCTTAGGCTTTTTAAATCATAAAAAGTTGAGCTGATAAATATTCTAGGTTTAGCCATTGTAAATTATTAAAAATTAACAGGTTAGGATAAATGTATTTATTAAAATTTGAATTAAAAATAATGCCGCTAAATATATCGCTGGGTGACAATTCTTTCACATTAAGTTAATTGTTGTTCGTTGAAACAATAACAACTCCCTGCCAATTTGACAAATAAATTACTTTGGAACAACCATTGATAAGCGCATACTACTAAAACATTTCATTAACAAAATTTATATAAATAGTTATGCAAGAAAAAGGAACAATTTCGATACACACCGAAAACATTTTTCCGATAATTAAGAAGTTTTTATACTCTGATACCGAGATATTTTTACGCGAGCTGGTATCAAACGCGGTAGATGCTACCCAAAAAATAAAACGCCTGGCATCACTGGGCCAGTACAACGGCGAATTGGGCGACCTGCGCGTTGAAGTAGCCTTTGACGAAGCTAAAAAAACCATTACCATATCTGATAATGGTTTGGGCATGACCGCCGAAGAGATCAAAAAATACATTAACCAGATCGCATTCTCGGGTGCTACCGAGTTTATGGAGAAGTTTAAAGAAGCTAAAGACGCTAACGAGATCATCGGTCGTTTTGGTTTAGGCTTTTACTCGGCATTTATGGTGGCTGATAAGGTAGAAATTGAAACCTTAAGCTACCAGGAAGGCGCCGAACCGGCCCACTGGATATGCGACGGAAGTACCGAATTTGAAATTAGCGCAGGCAGTTTGGCAGAGCGCGGTACCGAAATAACCCTGCACATTAACGCCGAATCGGAAGAGTTTTTAAACAAACAGCGCATACAGCAAATTTTAGATAAATACTGTAAGTTTTTACCGGTACCTATTAAGTTTGGCACTACAACCGATTCGATAGAGGATGGTGTTGACGAAGAAGGTAAACCAAAATACAAATCAGTTGAGGTTGATAATATTATTAACGATACCAACCCGATTTGGACCAAAGCCCCGGCTGAATTAAAAGATGAGGATTACCTTGACTTTTACAAACAGCTTTATCCATTTTCGGAAGATCCACTTTTCTGGATACATCTGAATGTAGATTATCCGTTCAATTTAACCGGGGTGCTTTACTTCCCTAAATTGAAGAATGATTTCGAGATACAAAAAAACAAGATCAAATTATTCTCGCGCCAGGTATTTATTACTGACGAGGTGAAGGATATTGTTCCTGAGTTTTTAATGTTACTACATGGCGTGATAGATTCGCCGGATATTCCGTTAAACGTATCACGCAGCTTTTTACAGGCTGATAGTAACGTTAAAAAGATAAACAGCTATATCACCAAAAAAGTAGCTGATAAATTGGCAGAGCTATTTAAAACCGACCGTAAAGCTTACGAAGAAAAATGGACCGACATTGGCCTGTTTGTAAAATACGGCATGGTGAGCGAAGAGAAGTTTTATGATAAAGCTAAAGACTTTGTTCTGCTAAGCAATACTAAAAACGAAAACTTTACTTTAGACGAATACAAAGATAAAGTAACGCCTGAGCAAACTGATAAAGAAGGTCAGCTGGTTTACATT
>NZ_JBDTJZ010000179.1:0-11690 GCF_039935595.1 Mucilaginibacter sp.
ATAGCCATTACGCCGTGTTGCATGGCACTAAAGCCGATTTGCTGATAAAACAAACCGCTGCCGAGAAATATACGCCCGTTTTATACATTAACCCGGTTAAAAATGATGCGGCTTTTGAGCAGGCAATTAATGCGCAGTTAAAGGTAATAGAGACAAAATACCCGGGAGTAGAGTTGAAAAAAGAAGGCAAGGGCTATACGGTTATCATCCCCGAAAAATACAAGGATGGGCATGAGGCGCATTTTGGCCGTGTAACCGAAAAATATTTGAGTTTCCTGCGCAATGGCGATATGCCAAAATGGGAAGTGCCTAATATGATTGCCAAATATTATATAACCACAACTGCGTTGGATATAGCTAAGAAAGGCAAATAAAAGTAACTTCTGTCGGTGCGATCTATAGTATAGGACAATAAGCGGGTTAAGCCGTATCTTTGCGCTTCATTAAAATCATCCATGATAAAAAAAGCGCTTGAAAACCTCAAGATAAATGCCTTGAACGAAATGCAGCACGCTGCCCTTAATGCTGCTGCCAAAAGCGATATGATATTACTGGCGCCAACCGGCTCAGGTAAAACATTGGGCTTTTTATTACCTATATTAAATCTGTTGGATGCAAACATTTCGCAGGTGCAAGTGCTGATCCTGGTGCCATCGCGTGAGCTGGCTTTACAAATTGAACAGGTTTTTAAAACCATTGGTAGCGGTTTTAAAGTAAACTGCTGTTATGGCGGCCACTCCACTAAAATTGAAAAAAACAACCTGCAGCAACCGCCTGCGGTGCTAATAGGCACACCGGGTCGGCTGGCTTATCATCTGCGCAACGGTAATTTTGCTACAGAGGCTATACATA
Source organism: Mucilaginibacter sp. (assembly GCF_039935595.1). Taxonomy (GTDB): domain Bacteria; phylum Bacteroidota; class Bacteroidia; order Sphingobacteriales; family Sphingobacteriaceae; genus Mucilaginibacter. Next base: position 853 of record NZ_JBDTJZ010000179.1, read on the forward strand.
CGCTTATTTTAGATGAGTTTGATAAAGCCCTGGAGTTTGGTTTTCAGACGGATATGGCGGCTATTATTGGCCAAATACCGCATTTAAAGAAGCGGATATTAACATCGGCTACAAAAATGCAGCAAATACCTGATTTTACCGGTGTAAACAACCCAACGGTAATTGATTTTTTGACCAATAAAACCAACATTCCTGATCTGAAGTTAAAGGCGGTAATTGCTGAGGCGGCTGATAAATTAGATACCTTATTTGCCTTAATATGTAAAATAGGCAGTAAAGCCACGCTGGTGTTTTGTAACCACCGTGAAGCTGTTGACCGCATAAGCGACCTGTTATGGGACAGGGGTATAGTTCATGATGTTTTTCATGGCGGTATGGAGCAGGATGACCGGGAACGTGCGTTGCTAAAATTCAGAAATGGCAGTCACCGGTTATTAATAACTACCGACCTGGCTTCGCGCGGATTGGATATCCCCGAAATTGAATATGTAATACACTACCAACTGCCGCATAATGAGGAAGCCTTTGTACACCGAAACGGCCGAACCGCGCGTATGCACGCAAAAGGCACATCTTATTTAATATTAACCGATGATGAGAAGCTGAATTATATTAGCCAAAAACCGGAGATTGAAACCCTGCCCGATAAGTTAACCTTGCCGGCACCGGCACCATGGGCCACTTTATACATCGCCGCAGGCAAAAAAGACAAGGTAAATAAAGTGGATATTGTGGGTTTATTATTGCAAAAAGGTAAATTAGCTAAAGATGACCTGGGTTTAATAGAAGTACTTGATCATTCGTCATACGCGGCTGTAAAGCGCGATCAGATAGAAAAAACGGTGCAACTACTTAAAACAGAAAAGATCAAAAACAAAAAAGTAAAAATTGAGATTTCAAGATAATGAGCAATAATGATATAATGAAGAAGCTGAGGGTAGCTATGAAGTTTACCGATGATGATATTGTTAAAGTATTAGAGCTGGCAAACTTCAGGATAACTAAAACAGAGCTGGGTGCTATTTTTCGCGCTGACGATCACCCCAACTTTAAACCCTGTGGCGACCAGATACTGCGTAACTTTTTAAACGGATTGATCATTTATAAAAGAGGTCCAATGCCGGATAAAAGGAGTAAGCCTGAGGAAACAAAGTAATTACCACCTTGTCATTTTGAAATTATAGAGAAATCTATACATTGATTTGCATATGTATAGATTTCTCCTCGTACCTCGTCGAAATGACAATTAATTTTTTTATTCGCGAATGACCTTTTTCTGCATTAAACGGTAACGGCCACTTTTTATCAATTTTTGCTGTTCATCGCTAAACGGTTCGCGGCCACCAAAATCCTGTACCCAATAATCATTTACGCGTGCTACGCCAACTTCTGTAAACGAAGGGTTCATTAAATTCATGCAATGGCCCACGCTTTTAAACCAGCCCGCCATAACTTCGGCAATACTTTGCTGTCCCAGGGCTATGTTTTCGCCGGCTGCAAAGCTTTTATAGCCATCAAAGGTGTATCCGCTAGCCATAATGCGGTCGCTGCTGCTGCGCCCGTCCTTGCCGGTATGGCTAAAGTAATTGTGTTTATTCATGTCTTTGGCATGTACCATAGCGGCATTTTCAAGCATATCGTTCCAGGTTAAAGGTGCCACAGCTGGCATGTATGTAGTACCGCAGGTACAGCCTTTTTGCCGGGTATGGTTAATAGTTTCTAAAAATTCGTTTTTAAATTTTTCGTCTGCCCGTGGCTGGGCAAAAGAGAGGGTAGTTATCAATAAAAATACTGTTGCTAAAATAATGCGTTTCATACCTGGTATTGACAATATAAATAGCACTAGGTTTAAAGTAATTATCGCCTGTTTCGTTTATACCCATACCATACTAATATCAGTACAATAAGTATGACTATTATAGCGAGGCTATTCTCTTTAAGGAAAACGAGCGGTTCATTTTCTTTACCGTTAGGAGTTTTTTTTTAGATTGTACACTGTCCGGTACATTGGCCTTAGCTAACAGGGCCCGTTGGGTTTTGGCAATGCTATCATTTATAAAGTCGCGGCGTTTTAGGGCAATGGCTGCCTTAGTGTAGTTTTTAGTACGATTATAATATAGGGCGTAGTTTTCTTGTACTTTGGCCTCAGTGCTTGCATAATGGTTGTCAACAGAAAGCTTAAGCGCCTCATTTAAATCGCGCATGGCCAGGCTATAATCTTTTATATCCATTTTAATGCCCGCCAGTTCAATAAGTGAAGCTATAATATTGGGCTTATCATTAATAGTGCGCGATATGGTGTTTGATTGTAATACGAACCATTTGGCCTGGCTGTATTTTTTTTGGGAGCGGTATACCTTTGTTAAATTATTAAAACAAGTGCGCATACCTAAAGTGTCGTTATACTTTGAGTACCCATGCAGGGCCAGCATAGTATAATTTATCGCCTCATTTTGATAACTGGCCTTTGTTTTTTTACTTTTTATGGTATCGAAATTTAAATATTGAGCAGCTATCTGTGCGTATATGCCGGCTTTTAAAGAATCGTAAGGGTTTAACCTAAGTTCCTGTTTAAGGCTATCTAAGGGCGATAACGATGCGGTAACTTGCAAACTATCGGTATAGAACGAGGCATGAGCCTGAAATTGAATTAAGGTTGATAATAAAAGGATAATTAAGGCGAGTTTCTTCATAGTATTAACAGTTTATAACTGTTGCGGCAAACTATTCAAATAACATGCCTTGTATGGTAATTGTGATAAAAGGTATCCGGTACGGCTAAAACTTGTTATTGAGGTTTAAAAATAATAAAATATTTAGTTTTTTTTATTAAACAATGCCTACTAAATAGTACACTATTTAATAGCTGCGACGTACCGGTTTAAAAATGATTTAAGGAAGCTAACCTTGCTAAATAGCAGGTTGAAAAGGTTTATACCAATAATAGCACAGGTAATACCAGCCAAAACATCTAAAATATAATGGTGGCTGGTATATACCGCGGTAAGCCAAATGCCCACCATTACTGTAATGAGTAATATATTTACAAAACCCAGCTTGTTTTTTAAGCCGTAGTATACTACAATGATAGGGTAGGAAGAATGCAGCGACGGCATAGCTGCAAAAACGTTTGACCCTTTGGTATAAATTGATTTAAAAATGCTAACGTGAAAATACTGGTCAAACCTGGCAAGGCCGCCTGTACTGGCTTTGGTGGCAGGGCTAAACACGAAGCCATGCTCTTGTATATACCAGGGCGGTGCCGCCGGGAAAGTATAATACACTACAAAGCCCACCAGGTTTACTATAAAAAATGTAAGTGCAAAACCTAAAAATTCGCGGCGGTTACGGAAGAAGAGGTAGGCAGCAAAACCCAACGGTACGGGTATCCAGCAAAGGTAAAACAGACCCCCTATAATGTCTAACGTGGTAGTGCCGTTTATGCGCCAATACTCATTAGGGGTAAGCATTGTGCCGTTAAAGTTTATACCAAAAAGCTTTTTTTCTAAGTTATACAGATCAGCAATATGCACCGCATTAAAGTTATAATTGGGCACTGCCTTCATATAATCAAATATTATCCAGTAAACTATAAATACCGAAAAGCCCAGTATAAACTTGCGGGTAATAGCTGATGAATAATAACAAGTGTTAAATATAGTTACCAATACCACCTGGTCTGATTTAAAGCCAAGCACCAACCACGAGCATAATAAATAAACAACGGATAAAAAGGTAACAGTTAGTATGGTTTTTAAGTTAACTGCTGATTGATGATCAACAACTGCATCCATACTATTTTTTTATAAAGTCTGAACGGAATACTTTATCCCAAAGGGGAGAACTTACACCATAGCCCTTAGCCGGATCCTGGTAATGATGCAGCATGTGATGCTGTTTTATTTTTTTCCAGATGTTGCCTTTAAAATTAAAATGGTGTATGGCATAATGAGAAAGGTCATAAAACAAATACCCCAAGATAAAGCCAGGGAAGAAGCCCCAAATGTAATTAGCGGGTAATATAGCGTTAAATAAAAAATAAAACCCGGTTGATAGCGGTATACTTAATGATGGCGGCAATACCAAACGTTTGGCATCACTTGGATAATCATGGTGCACACCGTGAAAAATAAAATGCAGGCGCTGTGCCCAGGGCTTATCAGGCGGCATATAATGAAAAACAAAGCGATGCATTATATATTCAACAAATGTCCAAACAAATAGCCCGGCAAAAAACATTTCTATATAAGTTAGTAGGCCAATGTTGTAATAGTAAGCGCCATAGCTAAATGCTAAAATAACCGGTACAAAAATATACACCGGTACCAGGTAATGAACTTTTGAAAGCAATTCTAAAAAATCGCTTTTAAACATTCTTGTAGATTCCTCTGAGTTTGATATAAAATTTTTTGCCATGGTATATCAGGGTTTAAAACGTTCTATAATTTCTCTGCCTGTTGACGGATCAGTACCCTTTAGTTCAACGTATGTTACATTTGGCAGCCAAAAAGAGCCGCCTTCAATTTTTATAAACACACGGCTAAGTGCCATTTGCTTTTGATTAATAGTTGCGAAGATATGATATTTTCCGTCGTTAGCCTTCATCAACGTGAGCGGAAATTTTTTGTAGGATACAAATCTGATATCATATTGCTCATTGCCGGTTTGTTTGCTGGTAAGGCCATAAGCAAATTTACGTTGTATATAGCTTAGCTCTTCTTTTTGGCCCTGCTCGCCGTAGCGTATCCAATATACATGAACCGGGTTTTCGGGGTCAAGCTGACCATTTTTGCCGGCATTTAATTCATATACAATAGTATTGATATTGGGGCTTCGCTGTACATAAAATAAACGACTTATATTATCCGGTAACACCGGGAATTTTTCATCGTCGGCAACGTTATTAACGGCAAAGGCTTTTAACGGCTTTTGTTTAACCGGTGTAACCGTTGGCGGTATTAAATATAAAAATGATAGTAAAGTAAAAAGTAATTTCATCAATCCGGGACGTTATTTTCTTCTAATTCAAGTAAACTTTTTTTTGCATCAAGTAATCTTTTAAAGGCTGTAATGTTGGTTAAAACAGCCAATATCACAATGGGTATTGTAAATATGGATATAGTTTCAAAAACCTGGAAATCAATGCCGGGTATATATAATTTATAGTTGCCGCCAATGTATAACGAACAGATGCCGCTTAGCATTGCACAAAGGCCAATGGTTACCACCCGCTCGGGCCGCTGCATTAGGCCACCTTTACATTCAATACCTAAGCTTTCGGCCCTTGCTCTTACATAACTTACCATCATGGATCCTATCAGGGCTATAAAAGCAAATATGGAGCTTAAAAAATAATGGTGGGCCACCAGGTAATAGCAAATACCTAAAAACATGATCAACTCACTATATCTATCTAAAACAGAGTCATACAAAGCGCCAAAAGTTGATTTCATGTTGCCTAAGCGGGCCACTTGCCCGTCTAGCATATCAAACAGCCCGGCAAATAAAATAAGGCCACCTGCCCAGCCAACATAGGTAAGATCACCGCGGTTGCCCTCTTCGCCGCCAATAATAAAAATTACCGCCACGCCTATATTTAAAACAAAACCAATAGTGGTAACGGCATTTGGTGTTAACCCTAATTTGATCAATACCTTTACAAACGGGTCAATTACTTTATAAATGCCCAGTTGTAAATTTGTCCGTATAGAGGTTTGCTGTTCCATTAATTAACAATATACGTAATTAAAAATCAAATTTAAGCCTTACGCGTATACCCATTTTTGAAACTTCGGGATGGTCAAGGTAGTTAAAGCGCCTAACCAGATCTACCCGTATTAATTTAAAAATATTTTCAACACCAATACTTCCTTCAAGGTATGGGGTGCTACCTAAAGCATAAGTAATTGGCTGCCCTGTGCCCGTAACCGGAAACTGGTATAAATTTGAATGCAGCGACGGGTTGTTTAAATCGCTCACGCCGCCCCATGCACCTTTAAATGAAACTACTTCACGCCATTTTAGTTTTTTAAATAAGGGGATTTTGTTAAAAAAGAAACCCATAAAATGCTGATCAATATTAACGGTAGCATAATGATCGGCAACAAACTCTAAAAAGTTCATTAAGTTGTACGAGTACAAACTATAAGCATACGTTTGGTTAGCCGCAAAAATATTTAAAAGCGGGTAGGGCACCTGGCCAAAAATTTTACCGCCTTCTAAGGTTACATCTGCAAAACCAAATTGTGATAAATAAACTCGTTTATCTAAACGTAAATGGATACTTTGATAGCCATAATCGCCACCGAAAACATTTTTTAAACCCGCAATATAATCTAAACTAATAATCGGGTACTTGCCGGCGATAGGTATACGATATATTTTACCCTGATAAAATTTTTCGTTAGGCGCATACCGTAAATTTAAGGATGCCTCGGTAGTAGTTATACTTGGCGTATTGCCAAACACATTGTTAAAATATAACGAGCCTGCAGGCGCCTGTTTTAGGTTATGGAAACCTAAACTGTATGAAAAATGGTTTTCGTACTCATGTACATAATCCAGCCGGTAAAAGTCATTGTATAAATACTTATCATTAACCCCCCGTTTAAATGATAGCAGAAAATTGTCCTGCTGTACAAACTGTAGGTTTAAACCCGGTATTTTGGTATCGCGCTGAAAACTTGCCCTTATATAATTTTGAGGGAACTTATAGATAGATTTATCATTAATGGAATAAGTACCGCTTAAAAAATACTTCCATCGTTCGTCTTTAAAGCCGTAGGCCGCATAGGTTTCAAAATAGTATCGTTTACTTAATTCGGGCGTAGTACGGCCGCCTAAACGTAGTTTAAGGCCCTCAATAGGGTTAAAGCTGTAAAATGTGTTTGATGGGCCAACCTCAAAGGTGTTGAAAGATTTATAGCCTGCCAGTATAAGCGTAGCAATATCAACGGTACGTTTAAATGACGGCATGTCTTTAAGACTGTCAATATTCTTATAAACTTTTGATTCGGCTGTTGTTAAGGTATCTAAACGGTTTTTTGCCCAAAACTGGTCACTCCGATTTTTTACTTCATCAGACAATTCTGTTTCAGCACTTTTGATGGTATAAGTAGTATCGGGGTGAGGTTGATCTACGATATAATTACCGTAAGTTATGGTACGTATACCAAAAAAACCGCCGTTCTTTTTCTTATTGATACCAAAATCAGCTATGATATTGCTTTTACTAAGATGATAGTGACCGTCAGGATTTTGTTCAAAACTCTGCTCAATGGTCATTGTTTTTACGTAGTTAAGGTTAATGTCCTTATTTACGCCAAGCTTGTCCTTTTCTACAGCATAATTGCCGTCAAGGGTTATATAAATCTTTCCTTCAAAAAGCAGGTCAGCCGTATTGCGCGGTGTAAAACTTAGTTCTACCAGTTTTTGATTTTTTTCGGTGGTTATGGTATCTGTTATAAAAAACTTATACCAGGTAGGCGCGTCATCAGCAATAGGGCTACGTAAATTATGCGTGATAATAAAGATATCATTATCATAAATATCAACCTTGGCATACATGTTTTTAAGGTATGATTCAATGCCGTCATTATCTATGGCAGCACCATAATCAACGTCTTTTTTACCTAATACAATGGTTTTTTCGTCTTCAGGGTTTTTCCGGTAATAATACTGCGATAATTTCTCAGTTAAAAAAACAGGCAGTAATGATTTACCCGGAATGGTGGTACTATCGCGGTTATCTAATACGAATTTATATTTTCTGAAAAATTTTTTGTCGACCAGGGTATTAGAAACATTGTTCAATGCAAATAGCATCTTATCATACTCCCTGTATTCAATATAGTTATAGTTTTCGGGTCTGTTTTTGTCTTTATTGGCAATAACCTTCCGTATCAGTTCAACAGCAGGGTTATCCCGGTTACGGTAGCGACCGTTACGGGTTGATGATATATCAACCTGATTAAGTTGCGACACCACGGGTTGCATTGTTACGTTTATATGCTGACTTTTACCTGGTTCAATAGGTAAAACCACATCTTTATATCCCACGAATGAAAACCTGATCTGGCTATGTCCTTTAGGGTTGCTTATGCTGTAAGTACCGTCAGTTTTTGAACGTACGGCTCCTTCAATGGTACCCGGAAATGTTATGTTTACGAAAGGAAGAGTTTCTTTATCATTGGCATCAGTTATGGTACCACTTATTACAGCGGTTTGAGCGCGTAAAAGCAACGTGCTAAACAAAAGCAAGGTTAACAAACTTAACCTTTTACCAAAACTTATTAAATTCATGTACTTATTCAATACAAATCCCTTTGTAAATAAAAATTTAGCAATCAAAAAGCGATTGGACTATTAATTTTAATAATAGTTACGAATGGCAAAAGTAAAAAAAATAAGCGTTTACTTCTGTGGTCTAAAAGTCAAATAATGGTATTGTAAACGTTAGGTTAAATGAGCTACCGCATCCAGATGTATGCCTGTAATAAAAGGTTGGCATATATGCCGGCCAATACATCATCCATCATTACGCCCCAGCCACCTTTAAGCGTTTCTAAATTTTTGATGAATAGCGGTTTAAAAATATCGAAAATCCTGAATAGCATTAACGCTACTATAATATTGTATAATGTTGCAGGTATAAACAATAAGCTTATACACATACCTGCAACTTCATCAATAACCACACTGCCATGATCTTTACCCCAAATGGGCTCTACTTTATTACCGCTCCAAATACCCACGGCAATAATTAAACCTGTTATAATTACGGCAATATGGCCCGGGTAGTTTCCTGCCCAGGCCATATACCAGCAAATGCAACAAGCTATTGCTGCAACCGTTCCTGCGCCTTTGCCTATATAGCCAATGCCAAAAACGGTTGCTGTTAACTTATGAAACCACATCCTCAACCAGCTCTTCGTAGTAATCAAGCCCCAGATGTGTTATCAGGTCTTCGCCCATTAGGTGGCGAAGGGTATTTTCTAATTTTATCAACTGTTTAAAAATATCATTCTCGGCCTGTAAACCAGGTGCTGTTTGCGGCGATTTAAGGTAGAATGATAACCACTCCTGCACGCCGCTCATATTAGCGCGTTTAGCCATGTCAATAAACAGAGCCAGATCCAATGCAATAGGTGCAGCTAAAATAGAGTCGCGACATAAAAAGTTGATCTTGATCTGCATTTTATAGCCTAACCAGCCAAAAATATCGATGTTATCCCAGCTTTCTTTGTTGTCGCCATGCGGAGGGTAGTAGTTGATACGTATTTTGTGGAAGATATCGCCATATAGTTCGGGGTTGTCTTCCGGGCGCAGGATATCCTCTAACACACCCAGCTTTGAAACTTCTTTAGTTTTAAAGTTATCCGGATCATCCAATACCAAACCATCGCGGTTACCTAAAATATTGGTACTGAACCAACCGTTAACACCTAAAGCACGGGCAGCTAACCCTGGTGCCAAAATGGTTTTCATTAAGGTTTGGCCGGTTTTAAAATCCTTACCTGCAATAGGTGTCCGGGTTAATTTAGCCAGTTCAATTAACGCCGGAATATCCACAGTTAAGTTAGGCGCGCCATTAGCAAAGCCAATACCTAATTTTAATGCCGCGTAAGCATATATCATACTTGGCGATATCAGTTTATCGTCGTTCTTTAAGCCTTCTTCAAACTTAGCCAATGAGCTATGCACGTCAGATGCCTCAAAGTATACCTCGGTTGATCCGCACCAAACTAATACTATACGGTCGCAGCCGTTTTGCTCCTTAAAGTTCTGGATGTCTTCTATAACCTGTTGGGCCAGTTCATAACGGGTGCCTTGTTTAATATAAGTACCGGTTAAGTTTTTAGCATAATTGTGATCAAAAGCCGCACGCATAGGTTTAATGGCCTCCAATTCGTTCTTTATTTTAAACAATAAATTGGCATCCAATACCCCTGCGTTTGTAGCAGCTTCGTAAACGTTATCTTCAAAAACATCCCACCCGCCAAAAACTATATCGTTTAAATTGGCCAACGGCACAAAATCTTTAATTTTTGGTCTGCGGTTCTCGGTTCTTTTACCCAAACGTATGGTGCCCATTTGTGTAACAGAACCAATGGGCTGTGATATGCCTTTTCTAACTGCCTCAACGCCGGCAATTAATGTGGTTGCCACAGCGCCTAACCCCGGTATTAATATGCCGAGCTTGCCTTCGGCTGGTTTAATGTTATTTTTCATTTGTATTATATTAATGTATGTATTACTATATTGAGATTAAATGTATAGATATTTAGAGCCAGTTGTGCTGTTTATACCATTTTATTGTTTCGGCTACGCCTGTTTTTAAATTATAGGATGGGGTAAATCCTAATTTGACCTTAGCCAATTCATTACTGCATGACCAATTAACAGCTTTTAACTCATTCAGTTTTTCAATATTTAAAACTGCAGCCTTATTAGTCAAATAACTCACTTTTTCTGATACTCTTGCAATCATTTTTACAAAGTTTACAGGCAGATGAAATTTAATGGTTTTTTTAGCCAGTTCGTTCTTGATATTTAAACCTAACTGGTAACGGTCATAGTAAATATCGTCACCTATAATAAAGGTTTTTTTATCCCCTGCATATAAAGCCTTAAACACGGCCTTTGCTAAGTCAATAACATATATAAAACTCAGTTTTTGTTCAATACGGCCTATATAAGGTTCTAACCCGATAGCTACCTGCTTAAAAAATATAAATATATCTGTATCGCGAGGGCCGTAAACGGCTGTAGGTCTTAAAATATTATAATTTAAATTGTCAATAGTTTTTAATTTCTCCTCGGCCAGTAATTTGCTGCGG
>NZ_JBDTJZ010000180.1:0-4480 GCF_039935595.1 Mucilaginibacter sp.
TAGCCAGGCTCAATTTAAATGCAGTTTTTCATCGCGCATGTGGATGGGTATATTTTTGCGGCGATACTTTTTATACCACACATAACCTATTGCACCAATAGCAATATAAGGTGCGGCAAGCAAATACATAATACCGTTATTTAAACCATTGGTGGTACCGCTGCCGCTTTTTGCGTTCGACTCGACTGAAACCGTACACATGGCGCACTGCGCTTTAACCGTTTGCACACTGCCCGTCAATATCCCTGCTACAAATAATATAAGTACAAATTTCAAAGCCCTTGTCATGATGTAAAATTAGTTAATTTAAAAGTTATAATAAGGCGATATCATCAAATACACAATAACCCCCGTAACGGTTACATATAACCAAATAGGGAACGCCCAACGCACCAGTTTTTTATGCTTTTCAACCTGCATTTGCAGGCCACGGTAAAAACTCAATAAAATTAACGGTAAAACACCCGCGGCAAGTATAATGTGCGATGTTAAAAGCACGTAATAAAAATAGCGTATGTTTCCTGCTGCGGCAATTTCTTGGGCTGATAGCTGTCCATCGCCATTCAAATCTCCATAGCGTGTCTCAGGTGCCAGGTAATGAAACAGTATATAGGAAACCAGGAATAACGACGACAAGCAAAAAGTTAATATATTGATCCTTTTATGGGCGGCTATATTGCCATTTTTTATCATGTAAAGCGATAACAATAACAATACGCTACACGTTCCATTTAATATGGCATTCAACTTAGGCAAAAAATGTGCGAAGGCTGGTACAGTAGCGGGTGCAGGTATAAGATGCCTGTTTAATATCAATACCACTGCAAATACAAATACAGATATTACAGCTACGAAACGGAATATAAATTTATCAGTCATGTTGTTTTTAATTATTGAATTAGTGATTGAGTGAATTAGTTATTGCCTGTCTACTTTACATAATGCATCTCTAATCTCTAATCTCTAATCTCTAATCTCTAATCTCTAATCTCTAATCTCTAATCTCTAATCTCTAATCTCTAATCTCTAATACAGCGGCTTATCATTTTTACGCAACTCTTCGGTAATAAGCACCTTTATTTCATCAGTAATTCGGGTTATATCATCCGTCATTACGCTCGAATAATATCCACGTATGCGCTTATCGCTATCTACCAATATTAATTGGTTGCTATATATAAAATTGTTTTTACCCAGTTGCAGCGCATCAACCAATAAACCCTTGCGGGCAAATTTATATATGGTTGTGGTATCGCCGGTTAAAAACAGCCTTTGGGCATACACCGGTGTATTTTCATCAGCGTAGCTTTTTAAAGCAGTGCCCTTGTCGCGTTCCGGATCAACACTTACCGAAACAAAATACACCATTTTGTTTCTGCTATAAATAGCTGCCAAACTATCGGCAGCACTATTTATCTTGTTGCTTTGCTCGCCCCCGTTGGTATAAAAAAAGTTGTACACAACTATTTTTTTATCGAACGATGCTAATGATACCGGCTTACCATATTGGTCGGTCAAATTAAAATCGGCCAGTTTATGAAAAATGGTATCGGGTATAAATTGGCCATGAACTTTATGGCCTGTTTTAGCCACTTGCTTTGGCCCGTAAATTGGCAAAGGTTTATACCGGTTCTTTCCTTTTGCGGTAAGCAAATAATATAAAAATCCTGGTAAAGCCAGTATAAGCCCCAGGATTATTATTTTTTTTAGTAACCTAAATTTGCTCATATCCTCAGGTCGAACCAGTGGTGACTTTCATTAGTAAGTACCAGGATCAAACCGATGATGAAGAGTATAGGGACTATTATTGCCAGTATAAGTCCCATTTTTTCGAACTTAAGGTGCATAAAAAAGGCAACAATATAAAAAGCTTTAAACAAGGTTAAAACAATGTATATAGGGTTTGCTATTGCATAAGTTATACCCCACACATGGTGTGGTATAAGCACAAGCGCTATAATAAATTCAACACAGGTAATAGCAGATAATATAAGCGCCACTTTTACTATGCGCCCCTTGGTCATACCTTCTTCGTGAACCTCGCCTTCGCCGTGTATATGTGTAGTTTCTGTTGACATGATAAATCAGGATTTAAATAATTAAACTAAATAGAAAAAGGTAAATACAAACACCCAAACCAGGTCAACAAAGTGCCAGTAAAGGCCAACTTTTTCAACCATTAAGTAGCTTCCTCGTTTTTCATAAGTACCTGCCAAAACATTGATGGTAATGATAATATTAATGATAACCCCGGTAAATACGTGGAACCCGTGAAAGCCGGTTATTGTAAAAAATAGGTTGGCAAACTGGTGGGCCGATGTTTGCTGCGCCGCTAAGCTGGCTGCCGTCCCCTCAAAAAATTCTTTTAAGGTATCAACATTGGTCGGGATCTTTGACCACCAAAAACCTTCGCCATGCAGGTGGTTCCACTCTAAAGCCTGGCAACCTAAAAACATAAGGCCACCTATAACGGTCAATATCATCCAGGTTATAACTTCTTTTCGGGCCATACGGTGACCGGCCTCAACAGCTAACACCATGGTAACTGAACTTAAAATGAGTATAAAAGTCATTATACCGACAAATACTAACGGATATCCATGATCTGCTAAACCGGGAACCGATTGAAAAATTTTATCTGCTCCGGGCCAGGTAACCGCGCTAAAACGCAATGCCCCGTAAGAGATCAATAACGACGAAAAAGTAAACGCATCCGAAAGGAGGAAAAACCACATCATCATTTTACCATATTCCACATTGAACGGAGATCTGCCTCCGGCCCACGGGGTGGTTTTTACTTCATCTATTGGTGATACTGTTGCACTCATTTGTATTGGTATATAGGGTTTTTAATATTGGTTCAAAAGTAAAAAAACATACAGATAAATCCATATAATATCGATAAAATGCCAAAAAATAGAAGACATTTCCATACCGAACAGGTTTTTAACCTGCGGGATGTTCTTATAGCTGCCTCTTAAGGTATTGCCAAGCAGTAATAAGCCTGCAATAATGTGTATCAGATGGCTTAATGTAAACACATAAATAAATGATTGCGCGGCATTGTTATTAATAAAATACACGCCCATATTTATCAATAGGCTCCAGCCATATAACTGAAGGGCAAAAAATATAAGGCCTAAAAGTATGGTGAGCCATAAATAAAGGCGCTGCTTTTCAAATTGCAAACGTGTTGATGCCTTTGAGGCCAGGAACATGGTTACGCTGCTGATCATAATAACAGCGGTGCTAAAACCAAACACACCGGGTAATTTTATATTTATGCCATGCCCTTTACCCCCTACATAAACAATAAACCCGCTGGTTAGCGCCGCAAAAAACATAAACGATGTGAATATGAATATCCACATGTTAAACTTTTTGGGGCCCAGGGCTAATTTATCTTCTTGTTGTATTTGAGCCATCATTTCACTTTCCTAAAAAATCAAATAAAAACATTAACTGCACTACCGGCAAATAAAAAAACGAACCGAACATTAATTTACGCGCGGCCTCAACTTGTAAGGTACGCATAAGGTTAAATGCCTGATACAAAAATATTAAACTGCATACTAATGATACACCGCCTACAAAGTAACCACCGTAACCATATAAAGTTGGTAATAAACTTACCGGCAATAGTATCAAAGTTAAAATAAAAGTCATTACGGCGCTGCCCCTGTCGCGTTTGCCTGTTGGCAGTAAACGGAACCCGGCCAGTTTATAATCGTCATCGAGTACCCAGGCAATGGCCCAAAAATGCGGAAACTGCCATACAAACTGTATACCGAACAATATTAGTGCTATATCATCAATTTTACCATAAGCTGCTACATAACCAATTAGCGGCGGCAAAGCACCCGGTATGGCACCTACAAATACCGCAATGGGCGATTTCTGTTTTAACGGCGTATAAGCAAACGCGTATAATAATATGGAAAATACCGATAGCAACCCGGTTAAAATATTAAGGCTGCCCAAAATATAAGTACCTGATATACCCATACCCAGCCCCAATACCAATGCCTGCCCGGTTGTCATGTGTCCTGACGGGATGGGGCGGTCCTTGGTGCGCTTCATTAAGCGGTCAAGATCTTTTTCAATGATCTCGTTAAAGCAGTTAGCCGCTGATGTTACCAAAAAGCCGCCTACTATAAGCATAAACCAATCATACCATATAATAACACCATTAACCTTGCTGCCAATAAGGTATGATATAGAGGCCGAAAACACCACCAAAAAGGTGAGCCTAAGCTTTATCAGTTTTGAAAAATCGCTCCACCTCATTTGCGTACCTCCTGTAAATTAGCCGATCGATATAAATTCAACAACAAATAAAACTGCGCGCCAAATAAAAGGCTGGCCAGTAATATATGTGTGGCCTGCGCGTAAGGCGGCAATGCCAGGTATGATAATAATATGCCTGTAACTATTTGCAAAATAAGCATTAAAAAAGTAACGCTCATTAATTGTTGCTGTA
>NZ_JBDTJZ010000181.1:0-7260 GCF_039935595.1 Mucilaginibacter sp.
AATGCCATAATTAGCCCGCATCCATTTGTTAGAAGCTTAAAGTGCTTCAAGCTTTCCAACAATTAGACTTTCATTTTGAGCCATAAAGCAAAGTTGCCACCTTTGTCTGAAAAAAATTCACCACCTGTACCTAACTGATGTGTTTTTTTGTGTTGAAAACATCATTGTTAAGCACAAAAGTGATAATTCGGTCTAAAAAAAATTCACACCTCATGTCTGAGGTAGGTGTTTTTATACAAAAATGAACTAAGGCAATTGGAAATTAATCCGAGTTTATCCGAGTCGGACTTGATATTTTACAGAATGTACAATACCATATTGAATAGTAAGGTATCGCACAATGCGATACCTTACCACTTTTAGCATAAGCTAATTAAACTAAATTCAATTGATAGCTTACGGACCTGCCAGCTCCTATTTGGGTAATGATACCCATTTCGTTTAGCTGTTGTAAATCGCGGGTAGCGGTGGCTTTAGAAGTTTTGTTGATGCTGATGTATTTCTTTGCTGTCATTCCACCTTCAAATCCCTGGTCGCCTTTTTCCATCATCTTATTGATAGCTTTTAATTGCCGGTCATTAAGCTGGAACTTATAACGGTCAAAAAATTGCGCCTTTTTCAATGTAAACTCTACCATAGCTTTTGCATCCCGCTGGGCTTCTAATATCACCGAAGCAAAATAGTTTATCCAGCCAGTGATTTCCAGCGATTTTTGTGCTTCTTTAAGTGCGTTATAATAAGCAGATTTATTACCCTCAATAATTTTAGAAAGACTAAGCATTACAGGTCTCCCCAATGATTGTGACAAGGCTTTTTCTGCAATAGCCCGGCCGATACGGCCGTTACCATCTTCAAAAGGATGTATAGATTCAAAATACAAATGAGCTATCGCTGATTTTAGCACGGCTTCGGCTATTCCACCTTTTAGCGGAAACTTCACTTTGTTATACCATTGAACAAAGCGTTCCATTTCCCGTGGGACTTCTGAAGAAGGTGGGGCTTCATAATGTACAACCTCCCGTCCATACGCACCAGAAACTACCTGCATGGGTTCAATTCCAATTCTCCACTGGCCAGGCTTAATATGCTTTGAACCTGCCATCAACATTACATGCCATTCGAGAAGCGTATCCAAACGTAAAGGCTGATTAAAGGATTTACGCACCTCTATCATTAGTTGAGCCACACCTCCGGCCCGCTGATCTTTAACATAAATAGGGCTAACGTTTAATCCCAGATTATTTCGGATAGAAGACATTACATCTTCCCGACTTAAAATTTCGCCCTCGATCTCTGATGTTTTGACGGCTTCAGAAAGCATCAGCTGTAGTAATGTTTCCTGCTTTAATTCATCAGACAAGCCCATAATCATACCGTTAACCTCGCCGGTTTCTTCCGCTAAAGCGAGGATTAAAGGTTGTATTTCCTGTATTTCGTAAACGAAATCAGGCCATTTTGGAAGTTGCCAACTATAAGTCATGAGCCGGTTATTTATTTATTCAACTCAAATATAGTAAAAATATGAGCCGATTAATCATTTTAATCGGCTCATATTTGGTATTAGACATTAAATGAGCTTAGTTTTTATCCTAACTTAATTCGCAAAATAGCCATATCATCACTAACTTTTTGCTCAATTACCTTGGCATAAATCTGTGTCGTACCAATTTTGGTATGACCTAACATTTTACTTACTGTTTCAATGGGTACATTGTTAGATAGGGTAACAGTTGTGGCAAAAGTATGCCGGGCTATGTGAGAGGTCAGATTTTTATCAATAAGGCATAAATCTGCAATCTCCTTAAGATAACTATTCATCTTTTGATTGCTTAATAACGGAAACAACGTTCCGTTACTTAAAGCCCTGTAATCATTCTCATACTTTTTCAGTATAGCAATAGGTTTTGGTAATAGCGGTGTAGTCACCGGCACCAATGTTTTTTTCCTTTTGGTTTTAATCCACAAACCCTCATCTACTCCCACAACCAAATTGCCAGCTTTCAGATTAATTGCATCGGTATAAGCTAAACCTGTATAACAACAGAAAACAAAAAGGTCTCTAACGTAATCTAACCTGGGAAGAGCGAACACTTTAGTTTCTAAAGCCGATAACTCTGTCTTGTTGAGATACTGGCGTACCTCATGCCTTATTTTTATTCGATAGCTAAAGAAAGGATTCTTTCCTATCCAGTCAAGACTAATAGCCAGGTTCAACATTTTTTTCAAGCGTATAAGATGCGTCATCGCCCCGGTATTGCCAATCGGCTTTTTGTTCTTTTCAGGTTGATAGTCACGCAGAAAATTTTCGAAATCAGAGAGGAACTTAAAATTAACATCTTTTAAAGACAAGTCTTTTTTACGATAGCGTGCGGTAATAAATTCTGAAAGATACCGCTGCGTAGTTAAATAGTGGCTTAGCGTATTTTCATTCAGCTTATGTTTCTCTCTCTCATTGTGAAATTTGAAAAGCGATTGCAGCGTATGTTCAATTTCTTCAACACGCAGAAATGTAATTTTAACATCCTCTGCCGTAATTATTTTCTTTTTTAGCTGAAGTTCCCGGTAGCATTCTCCGAGTTCGGTCCTAACCTCTGATAAATAATTATTCAGAGATTTAGTTTCATCCTTAGCGCCTTTACCCGCTCCCTTTCTCATATCCCATGATTTTGGATCAATCCATTGCTTTAAACCAATAAGGATACGGTCGGTGTTTACGGTAATGCGAGCGTACACGGGGGGCCTTGCCCTCTTTCAATTTATCCTGACGGATAAGAAAATGTACACCAAATGTGTTTGTTGTTTTCATTTAATACTGTTTGTTTTGTTACGGTTTGACGAATAGGTGCAAAACGTTTCTTAAAAACTGGTATCAAAACGGCTCAAAACGGCCCAAAATAGCCCTGTCTCGATGTGGTATAATTAACTGTATTACAGTTAATTATACCACTTTCTGATACCTCGAAGGTAAGAAACAAAAACAGGTATCCTTTTAGGTATCATAAACATTGAGAAACTATGGGTTATTTTGAGTTTGGCTGAAAACAAAAAACCCTGTAAATCAGAGATTTACAGGGTTTTGGAGTGGTTTGATAACCGTTTTTGTGGTATCAGCTGGGATCGAACCAGCGACACAAGGATTTTCAGTCCTTTGCTCTACCGACTGAGCTATGATACCGCCCGTTTAAGGACTGCAAATGTAGCTTTTTTTTTATTTTGTGATAGTTTTTTTTGAAAAAAAAGCGTTTAGTTGTTGGTAGTGATAAACGCGGCTCATCTTTTATCTTAAAATCAATAAGTTAAGTAATAGCGGCTATTCTTTTAATATCCGGTTTAGTTAAAGTCAACAATTCGGTTAACTTTGGGTGAGGTATAACCCGCTTTAATGAGTGCACAAATTATATTTATTATTATCCTGGTAGCCGCCATATACCTGTTTGCCAAAAACGCGGGCAAGGTAAGGCGCAATATTATGCTCGGCAAATCCCTGGATAGGTCAGACCAGCCTGCCAAACGTTTTATGGTTATGGCTAATGTTGCCTTTGGGCAAACCAAAATGACTAAACGCCCGCTTGCCGCAGTTATGCACTTTTTTATTTATGCAGGTTTTGTGATCATTAACCTGGAAGTGCTGGAGATCATGATAGATGGTGTATTTGGCACGCACCGCGTATTTGCCGCGCCGCTGGGTAGTTTATATGGCGTGTTGATAGGTGGGTTTGAAATACTGGCGCTGCTGGTATTAACAGCCTGTGTTGTTTTTTTGGCGAGAAGAAATGTTGTCCATTTAAAACGTTTTAGTGGGGTAGAAATGAAGGCCTGGCCAAAATCAGACGCTAACTATATTTTATTGGTTGAGATTGTTTTAATGACGGCCTTTTTAACGATGAATGCCGCCGATTATAAATTGCAGCTTTTACATTTCGGGCATTATATTAAGGCCGGTAGTTTCCCGGTGAGTGCATTATTTGCGCCAATATTACCCGATAGTGCAAACACCCTTATAGTAACCGAGCGGGTATGCTGGTGGCTGCATATTGTGGGTATACTGGCATTTTTAAATTACCTCCCTTATTCTAAGCATTTTCATATTCTGCTGGCTTTTCCAAATACCTACTATTCCAACCTGGAGCCTAAAGGCGAATTTAATAATATACCCGCGGTTACCAACGAGGTTAAGGCTATGCTTGATCCATCGTTTACGCCTGAGGATATCGGCATAAGCCGCTTTGGCGCTAAGGATGTTACCGATCTTACCTGGAAAAACCTGCTGGATGCCTATACCTGTACCGAATGTGGCCGCTGTACGGCTGTTTGCCCGGCCAATATAACGGGTAAGCTATTATCGCCCCGCAAAATAATGATGGATACCCGCGACCGTATTACTGAGGTTGGTAATAATTTGGATAAGCACGGAAAGGATTATAACGATAATAAAAGCCTACTGGATAATTACATAACCCACGAAGAATTATGGGCCTGTACTACCTGTAATGCCTGCACAGAGGCCTGCCCGGTAAATATTGATCCGCTGAACATTATAACCGAAATGCGCCGCTATATCGTAATGGAAGAAGCACAGGCGCCTGCAAGTTTAAATAACGCGTTTAGCAATATAGAAAATAACGGCGCGCCGTGGAAATATAGTAACGCCGATAGGTTGAATTGGATAGAAGATAATGGTTGATGGTTCATAGATCATAGCTATGTTTAAGTTCATAGTTAATGGTTCATAAATCATAGCTAAGATTAATAAAATAACAATAAATTATATTGCCCATTTACCATGGGTGCCATGAACTATGAACCATCAACCATTAACTATTGCCCAAATGGCTGCCGAAGGCAAACAGCCCGAAATTTTATTTTGGGTAGGCTGCGCGGGTAGTTTTGACCAACGGGCGCAAAAAATAACGCGCGACATCTGTAAAATATTACAGCATGTAGGCATCAGCTTCGCGGTATTGGGTACAGAGGAAAGCTGCACCGGCGACCCGGCCAAACGCGCGGGTAATGAGTTTTTGTTCCAGATGCAGGCCATGACCAATATACAGGTGCTGGATGGCTATGGCATAAAAAAGATAGTTACCGGGTGCCCGCATTGTTTTAATACCATCAAAAATGAATATCCGGGACTTGGCGGCAATTACCATGTTATACACCATACACAGCTGATACAACAGTTAATTGACGAAGGCAAGTTAAAAGCCGAAGGCGGCGAAAGTTTTAAAGGCAAACGCATTACCTACCATGACGCCTGTTATTTGGGCCGCGCAAATGAGGTGTACGAGGCCCCACGCAAAGCTTTAGAGATACTGGATGCCGAACTGGTTGAAATGAAACGCTGCAAGAGCAATGGCTTATGCTGTGGCGCGGGCGGCGCGCAGATGTTTAAAGAGCCCGAACCCGGTACAAAAGATATAAATGTAGAAAGGGTACAGGAAGCTGCCGCCACTAACGCGCAGGTAATAGCCTCGGCCTGCCCGTTTTGTATGACCATGTTAACCGATGGCGTAAAGCAACTTCAAAAACATATTGAAGTATTGGATATAGCCGAAATTACCGCTAAAGCAAACGGGTTATAAACCCTTGTTTTTAAAATACTCTATTACTTTTTGCAGGCTGTCCAAACGCTCGGCACCCATATTTTTTACGGGGATGTTTAGCACGTTGGTCATGGAATCCACATCGCCTTTACGGTCGTTATAGGTTTGTACTATAATATCATCGCTGCCGGTTTTAAATTGCAGGGTACCTGTGGCTGGCGTACCTAAATAAGCCATATCATTAAGCCGGTGCAGGTGAAAGGAGTAGTATTCCTGCTTGCCGTTGGTATAAGTTTTACGTAAGCGCACAAAGGCGTCGCTGGTTAGCGTAAATTCCCATTTCTTCAGTTTTTCTTCGGCCGGCGGGTTGTAGCTTTCTGTAAAGCATCGGTTGCTCCAGGTCAGCATTTCCTGTTCATCAAGGGCGGGCACAAAGCAATAATTAATAATCCCCGCCAGGGTAAACAACAAAATTAGGAGTACTTTTTTAGTTAGGGCTAAAACTGATCTGCGCATGACAACAAAAACTTCGCACCCAAGTTAATAATTTGATAGCTTTGTGTATGCAATTTTCTGAAAATTCAAGAGTGTGGATATACCAGTCGGATAAAAAGTTAACCGACGATGTGGTGCAGCAACTACAAAAACAGCTTAATAATTTTACTACCCAGTGGACCGCCCACAACAACCAGCTAAAAGCCAAAGCCGAAGTGCGCTACAACCGCTTTTTAATTTTGATTGTTGACGAGAGCCAGGCAGGTGCCAGCGGCTGCTCCATTGATAAATCGGTACATTTTATGAAGCAGTTGGAGCAGCATTTTAATATCAGCCTGTTTGATCGTTTTAATTTGGCTTACCGCGATGGGGAAGAAGTGCTATCATTGCCCCGCCATGATTTTGAGGAACTGTTAAAGCAGGGCAAGCTCAACAAAGACTCGATAGTGTTTAATAACCTGGTGCAAAACCTAACAGAACTGAATACCAAATGGGAAGTGCCCTTTAAAGATAGCTGGCATATACAGTTGTTTAGGGATTTGGTAGGATAGTGATTGTGTTTGGAGATTAGTTATTAGTTGATTGCGGCAGTAATTAAACATATTAATCTTAAATGGTTGATAGTCATTTTGTAATCATGGCAAAAAAATAGAATTTTATATTTTTGATATAACTGATCACTAATCTCCAAACACTAATTACTACATGGAACAATATGACCCACGCGTAGATGCCTACATTGAAAGATCGGCCGATTTTGCCAAACCCATATTAAAGCATATCAGGCAGTTGGTACACCAAACAGCGCCGCAAATTACCGAAACCATAAAATGGGGATTCCCGTTTTTTGATTGCAAGGGTTCCGTTTGCCAGATGGCCGCTTTTAAAGAGCATATTGGCTTTGGTTTTTGGAAAGAGAAGTTACTTGTTGACCCACATAAGGTACTGAAACCAGAGGACGGCACGGCAGGAAGCTTTGGCCCTATAACGTCGCTTAGCGATTTGCCGGCTGATGAGATAATAGCCGATTTTATATGGCAAAGTATCAGGCTAAATGAAAATAACAAGGTAGTTGCCAAAAAGGCCCCTGCCCCCAAAACCGAATTGGTAGCCCCCGATTATTTTATAGAGGCACTCAATACCAATGCTGCCGCAAAAAATACCTACGATAATTTTAGCTACAGCAATAAAAAGGAATACCTGCAATGGTTAGATGAAGCCA
>NZ_JBDTJZ010000182.1:0-4641 GCF_039935595.1 Mucilaginibacter sp.
CCAACCTATATGTACACCTATACCAATACAATGGAGGAGTACAGGAAAAATACCATTTATTTTATGGGTAAAGTAAGTTTATCAGGCAATATATATGGCTTGATAACCGGTGCCGATAGTGCAGCGGGTAAAGTAAGAAGGATATTGGGGCAGCCGTTTAACCAGTATGTAAAGCTGGAGAGCGAGCTACGCTTTTACCATAAACTTTCGCCAAATACTAAAATAGCCGCGCGTTTTATGGCCGGGGCGGGCTTGACTTATGGCAATTCCACCGTGATGCCGTACAGTCAGCAATTTTTTATAGGCGGCGCAAATAGTTTGCGCGGTTTTCAGGCACGTTCATTAGGGCCGGGAGCATATAATCCTCCAACCAATTTAACACAGGGCACTAACTTTTTACCGGACGAGTCGGGCGATATTAAAATGGAAGCCAATGTGGAACTCCGCCCAAAATTGTTCAGCATTGTTGAAGGTGCTTTATTTGCCGATGCAGGTAATATATGGCTGTTGCGTAGCAACGCCAATTTGCCGGGCGCGGCCTTTGGCAAAAACTTTTTGAGTCAGGTAGCGGCAGATGTGGGTGTAGGCTTACGTTTTAACCTTACTGTGCTGGTTTTACGTACTGACCTGGCCTTCCCTATCATCAAACCTAACCTGCCCGAAGGACAGCGTGTAGTTATTAACCAGATAGATTTTAGAGATTCAAAATGGCGCGGACAAAACCTGGTATTTAATTTGGCAATAGGGTATCCTTTTTAATTAATGTACACAATGGTAAAAATATCTCCATCATAAGCCTTTTATATTTAATAGGAGCTCCATAGTGTGCCACAATCATTACTATTAAACGTACATAGATTCATTGGGTTGTTACCGCAATACGCTTGAACCGCGTTCTGACAATCCAATACTGATCCTGCACCTTCACACGTAACCCAGACCTTTTGAGTTGGATTGTCGTACGGATTCCAAATATAGCAGCCGAATGTCGAGCCGTATCCTCCGTTAATAACTTTCATTTGCTCTTTGGTCATCGCTTTGATGCCATTCAATTTTAATTTTTTCATAATAATATAGGTTTTTATTAATTAATTATTAAAAATAATATTATTATTTAATAAAAACAAAATTACAACAATCCTAATATTTTTATATAATAGTCAATATTGATACCCCTGCCCCTGTAACTCGACAGTGATTTTTCAAGGAGGGTCAATAATTCTTTGGTAGTCATTGCTTTTCCCTTTGTAGGCGCGACTATTGGCGTGGTGGGTGCGCTGTCAATTACTTTGGTAGCCACCCACGATACATTTTCGTGCGGAATGGCTAATTGTAAAATCATGCCCGGCAAGCCGTTAAATAATTCGGGGCCACTGCTAACCCTTATTTTATCAGTATAAAATGCCACCACATATATCGAATCAGATACGATACCATTTGCCCGGCGACAGGTGTAGCCCAGTATATCGCGGGTTTCGTCGGTTAACTTCCATTTAATCTTACGCACATTATCTTTTATCAAAAACTGATCGCCCATGGCATCTTTTTGCATGATGATGGTGCCGGCTGTTAGATCAGTGTAAACCGTATTAGACGGGGCTGTCATGGGGTTAAGCTGGAAACTATTATAAGGTGTTTCGGGCAAAATAGGTGTTAATAACGTTTTATTATTATTAAAAGTAAGTGTACTGTTAAATAAGGCAAACTGAGGTTGGCTCTTTTTATATTGATCAAGTGCCGCCACCAATAACGGGTCGCCTTTTGTTCCAATTGCCTGGTTAATTACCTGGAATGTATTTACCCTTTTTTGAAATTCAATAGTGCCACTGGTAATAAAACGTGCGGTTTGCTGGGCCAATAAAACTTTGCCCGATAATAATATACAGATGATAGCAATTAATGTCTTTTTCATGATAAGGTTAGTTTTTTGCGGCAGTTGTACCAAATTTTGTAAAATCCCAGGTTACGCTAAACATAAAGTACCTCAGTATAGTGTTGTAACTGTTTTGCGTAATTCCAGTGGTAGTTACACGGCGGTTAAGGGTTGGGTTGGCGTTTAACAGGTTGTTGCCTAAAAGTGATAATTTTAGGTTATCTTCCTTTAAGAAAGTTTTGCTAAGCGAAGCATTTAAATTCGTGATATCTATCGCGTCAATGCTTTGCGTTTTGCCAGAATGGTTGTAATTTACGTCTGATGAGAGAATGAACTTTCCGGGCAGATACAATACACCCCGTGCATTTACATTCGCACCTGCTGCATTATTATTTTGGTTTGGTGTTACCGAATATCGGTTAAAGCTATAGCTTGGCCCAACCCTAAAGCCCAACTCGTATTTTTTTACTTTAGCTGTTTGCATTTGCAAACCTACGTTGTAACTGTTTTGTGTTGTTTGATTTAATGCACCATTAATATAGCCAAATCCTACGCTTCCGCTTGTGCTGGCATTTATGCCCGCGTCTATTTCCGTGCCGGTTATTCTTCTTCTGATATTAGCACCTACGCTATAGTTAAAAGGCGTATTACCTGTAATATTCACACTTTGCGTAACGGTTTTACCTGATGCTGGATCAATAGTAGTCCTGGATGCAATTGGATTTTCGGTAAAGTTAAAGTTGCCGTTTACAGAAAAAGATTGTCTGCTTATAATTTGCTGCGTTTGATAGATAGCGGTAAAACTATGTGAGAATGAGGCTTTCAGGTCCGGGTTACCAATTACAATATCAAGCGGGTTTGTATTTACCGGCACCGGTTGTAATTGATCCATATTGGGTTGGGTCATGTAACCGCTGTAGTTAAAATATATTACTTTTGTTGATGATGGCTGATACTGATACCTTGCCTGTGGGCTCCAGTTAACAAAGCTGCGTTTAAATGACCGGCCATTATATCGCTCCACTTGATCAAGATCAACAACCGATGCCCTGGCACCAAAATTTATTAACACCTTACCTTTTTTATAATTAAACACACCACCAAACTGGTTGGTTAACTGGTCAACCTTAAAGTTGTTGCTATATGTTGAGTTGAACACGTCATATTTACCTGTACCGGATTTATCAAAAGAAGGTTTGTCTGACGTGCCGTTTAGTATTCCAAGCCCATAATTAAATTGCACGGCAAAATATTTTGCCAACGGTTCGCTATAGGTCATATTACTATTAAAGGATGAGCTACGTGCAGTAATGGGTTTATACTGGTCGGTAATAGAATCAGTTGGTGTTTTAGCGGGAGAATAAATGTCATCATATAAATAGGCCTTGGTATCATTTTCCGTATACGATTCGCTCACATTCCATGAAAATGTACGGTTGGGTTTTTTAAACTTCTTGGTGTATAACGCGCTTATATTAAAAGCTTTTTGCTCAATATCACCATTGGTTCTTTTGGTCTCGCGGCTAAGCAGGTTGCCGGTCTCGCCTACAATTGTGGTTATTGCACTGCTTGCCAATGTTTGGTGCTTGGCAGTATAATCGGCACCTAATTTCAGGTTTGACGAAGTATCCAGTTTGGTTTGATAGGTAACATCAGCCTTTTGCCTGAATTGATAATTGTCAAAAGTACGATTGGTGGTCCTGTCTTGTTGAGTTCCGGGTATGGTTATTTGGTTAAATATGTTTTGATTACCGGTAACTTCTAACGAGCCTATTTTATAATTGACATTTAACGTAGCATCTTTTTTTATTTTCCCATCATAATGCGCGCCGCCTGCTCTGGCTACCGGCAAACCATTACCATTATAGTTACCATCAAACGAGTCAAGGTCATCATCGCCACTGCTAATAATAACTACACCGCCACCATCGCTAATTTGTACGTTATTGCTTGAGGCACCAATTTTTGTATTATCTGCTAAGCCTAAGCCTACTTTACCGTCAGTAGCCATTGTTCCGTATACCGAAAATTTATTTTTAGCTGTAAACTTGTTGTATATCAACTGGCTTTCGTAATAATCATCGGTACCTAC
Source organism: Mucilaginibacter sp. (assembly GCF_039935595.1). Taxonomy (GTDB): domain Bacteria; phylum Bacteroidota; class Bacteroidia; order Sphingobacteriales; family Sphingobacteriaceae; genus Mucilaginibacter. The sequence continues at coordinate 3,966 of NZ_JBDTJZ010000182.1, forward strand.
ACCCCCCATTACCTTACCAAAATAGCCCCGCTTTTTATCCTCCTTCAGCTTAACGTTAATGGTTTTGGTTTTTTGCCCATCGTCTATACCGGTAAACGCGGCCTGGTCACTTTTTTTATCATATATCTGTACAGAGGATACCATGTCGGCGCGTAAGTTTTGGGTAACCAGTGTGGGGTCATCTCCAAAAAATTCCTCCCCGTCTACCAATACCTTTGGTACGGCCTCGCCGTTCATGGTAATTTTACCGTTTTTATCTATCTGTATGCCGGGTATTTGTTTTAGCAGATCTTCTACCTTGGCGTTTGGTTGCACAACATAGGCTTTGGCGTTAAACTCTAATGTATCGCCCTTTATCTTTATCTCCTGCACGGGTCCCTTTATCTTAACTTCCGCCAATTGGTTACCCACAAAGTTCATATTAATATTACCGATGTCGACAACTGGTTGTGCGCCACCCAACGTAAAAGGGCGAATCTTATCCTCGTATTGCGGGTAAGTGATCAACAAAAAATATTTACCCGCAGGTAAACCGCTAACGGCAAAAGCACCGTTTTCGTTACTATAAGTAAATTTTTGCAAAACAGAATCTTTTGCGTTTAATACGCTGATGCTGGTGTTTAATTTGGCTTTGCTTACCGAATCAATGGTTGTACCTTTTACACCAAATGTGGTT
>NZ_JBDTJZ010000183.1:0-4130 GCF_039935595.1 Mucilaginibacter sp.
AATGGTGCTGCAGGTTTAATTGACCTGGACCTGGTTCAAAAACAAAAACTGTTAAGCGCGGTGGCGCAATCATACACTTTAAAGGATTATAGTGTACTATTATTGCAAGGCAAACCTATTAAAGGGCAATCATTAGATGATGTTAAGGGATTGATGCTTGCCGAAATAGCTAAGTTAAGAAGCGGAAATTTCTCTGATGATCTGGTAAAATCCATTATCAACAACCTGAAAAAAGCTATTATTGAAGAGAACGAAAGTTATCTGTCAAGAGCAAGTGATTTAATGGACGCGTTTACATCAGGTATTGACTGGCAAACAGAAGTTGCAACGGTTGACGAACTATCAAAAATAACCAAAGCACAAATTGTTGATTTTGCAGTAAAGTATTTTAACGACAATGATTATGTAGTGGTTTACAAGCACCAGGGCGAGGATAAAAATATTATTAAGGTTGATAAACCACCAATTACGCCCGTACAGGTAAACAGTACCGCGCAATCGCCTTTTTTAAAGCAGGTTAACGCCTTACCTGCCAATATTATAAAACCGGTTTGGGTTGATTATAATAAAGACATACAGCGTGCGCAAGCAGGTCCGTGTGAGTTACTGGCTGTACAAAACAAGGATAACAGCATTTTTCAAATGCACTACCTTTATGATATGGGCAGTTGGAATAGCAAACTTTTACCTTTGGCTGCACAATATCTGCAATTTTTAGGGACAGGCACAAAAACTGCCGAAGATTTTAGTAAGGCTTTTTACAAATTGGCATCGTCATACGAGATAAAGGTAGGCAATGATCGGAGAGTAGGTACCGATCAAACTATAGTAAACTTTGAAGGCATGCAGGAAAACTTCGATGCGACACTGAATTTGTATGAAGATTTGCTGGCTAACTGTAAACCTGATGAGGCGGCGCTGGCAAGCTTAAAGGCCCGCATTAAACGGTCAAGAGAGAATGCTAAATTAGACAAATCAGCCATTATGAATTGCCTGATAAGTTACGCGCAATATGGGCCAGAAAATCCGTCAAATAACGTACTTACTGATGCCGAACTGGAGGCTGTAACTTCGCAGCAACTGGTTAGCATTTTACATCAGCTAAACAGCTATAAACACACCGTTTTATACTATGGCCCCAAAACTGCCGCGCAAGCTGCTCCTATAATTGCCGGGTTGCATAAAACACCCGCTACCTTTATAAGCTATCCACCCAAAAAGAATTTTGTTAGAATGGTGCCTACAGCAAACAAAGTATTGTTTGCCAACTTTGATATGGTACAGGCCGAAATATACTGGTTACGCCCCGAGGAAGATTATAACCCTGCGATTAAACCCAGAATTGACCTGTTTAACGGCTACTTTGGCGATGGAATGAGCACTGTTGTATTTCAAACCATTCGCGAATCAAAAGCGCTGGCCTACTCTACCGCTGCCCAATACCAATCTGCAGCGAAAAAAGATGACCGCAACGTATTTTTTGCTTATGTAGGTACACAAGCTGATAAACTGAATGAATCAATAACCAGCATGAACGAGTTGTTGAATGATTTGCCGGAATCTGAAAAAGGAATAGCTTTAGCAAAAGATAACATTCGCAAATCATTAGAAACTGAACGGATAACTGAGGATGATATTTTACTGTCGTACGTTAAAGCCAAACGAAGGGGCCTTGATTATGACGACCGGAAAACCACCTTTGATAATTTGGATAAATTGAACTTCGCGGATGTCAAAGCATTTCATGATACCGAGCTAAAAGGAAAGCCTTATATCTATTGTATTGTAGCATCTGATAAAAAGGTGAGTGATGATGACCTTAAAAAATACGGCGAACTGGTAAAGCCCGACCTGAAACAACTATTTGGCTATTAACCAATAACTGTTTATTATAACCTACTAAAACGGGGACGATCTTACACAAAGCATCCCCGTTTTTAGTTTTTATAAGGATTTTGGTTGCCTTAATTTGCGCATAAAACATACTAGTTTTAAGTGTTTTTATACTTAAACAATAGTTGGTATAGTAATTGATGACCAATAGAACATATTAATAGCAATTACTAACATTTATAAAGATGCAACGGATTTTGGTGGTGGATGATGATAAAGATATTTTAGAGGTTCTGAAATACATATTGGAAGATTCTGGTTATGATGTTGATACGCTGGCCGATGGTCATTTTCTTTTTGATACTATAAAAAAAAATCAGCCCGATTTAATATTGCTTGATGTTATGCTGGGCGGCATGGATGGGCGCGAATTATGTAAACAGTTAAAGCATACACCAGCAACTCATAACATACCGGTAATCCTGGTTTCTGCAAGCCACACTATTACCAAGTTTGACGACGATGACGAATCGCCGGATGACTTTATACCAAAGCCGTTTGAGATAAGCCAATTATTAAATAGCGTACATAAGCAGTTGGTTGCTTAGTTATATTTTCCGTTTCTGTACCAGTTCATATACTCCCTATAATACCCCTCAACCCTAACGTTGTATTTTAAAGCATACTACAATCTACATTTTAATGGGTTTCTAATTGCTAGTAAAATCCGGCATTGATTAAAAGTTTTCCACATCCATAACAACTCGCCATTTTTTGTCGTTAAAAAATTGATTTTCCACATTTGTTAATTACTAATGTTAATTGCATTTTGAGGCTTTACCTAATTTAGCACATTATCTTGTACGCGTTTTATGATAAAAATCAAATACATCATCCTACCTGTTTGTTTATTATTTATACTTCCTGTTTACGCGCAGCAAAACCCTTCTTTTCAAATTGACCGCAATTACCATACTGCTATGGAATTGCTGGACAAGGAAAAATATGTTGCCGCAAGCGAACAGTTTAAACAGGTTGAAGAGGCAAGGCTGCAAACCAGCAACCAGTCGCAGTTTGAATCGCAGCTATCGCTGCTTAAAGAAAACTCGCAATATTATATGGCGCTATGCGCGCTTGAACTGGGCAATGACGATGCCGAGAGCCTGTTCCTTAAATTCATCAAAGAGCATCCGGAAAATCCTTTAACCAAGCTGGCTTATTTTCAAATTGGTAAAACGTACTCTAAAAGATCAAATTACATTGAAACTATTAAATGGTTTGATAAAGTTAACGCATCAGACCTAAGCGGCCGGGAGAATACCGAGTATAAATTTCGTAAGGGCTATGCCTACTTTGCTACCAACGATTATAAAAACGCGCAGGAGTTATTTAGCGAGATAAAAAACAAACGCTCGCCTTACCAGGACGATGCTATTTATTATTTTGCCTACATAGCTTATTTAAATAAAGATTATCATTTAGCATTGAATGATTTTGAGAAACTTAAAACCTCAAAAAAATATCAGAACAGCTACCCTTATTATATTACCGCTGTTTACTTTTTAGATAAGCGTTATGATGATGTATTAAATTACGCGGTTACCATTGTAAATAATTCGCACCAGCAGCACGAAACCGAAATGCTGCGCATTATTGGCGCATCATACTTTGCCAAAGCCGATTACCCTAACGCGGTAAAATATTATGGTCGTTTTGAGGCCAATGACCTGGGCAAAACCCAAAGCACGCAGGACAGTTACCAAATAGGATACGCCAATTACCAGGTAAAAAACTACCAAAAAGCCGCTACCGAACTGGAAAAACTAACAGAGCAGCATGATGTTTATAGCCAAAACGGTAGTTATCTGCTTGGCGGCGTATTTTTAAAGCTGGATAACAAGCAAAGCGCCCGCAACGCGTTTTTAGCGGCATCAAAACTAAATTTTGACAGGCAGTTGCAGGAAGACGCGCTGTATGAGTATGCCAAGCTATCCTATGAGCTTGATTTTAACGTACAGGCTTTAGATGCTACCCGCGCGTATCTGAAAAATTATCCGCAATCGCCTCGTACAGATGAGATAAAGATATTATTGGGCGAAGCCCTGCTAAACTCGCGCAACTACAAAGAGGCCGTTGATATATTGGAACCCATCCCCAATAAAAACATCAGCGCGCGTACGGCTTACCAAAAAGTAACCTATTACCGCGGCCTGGAGTTTTATAACGAACGCGCCTTTGAGAATGCTATTGGCATTTTTCTGCGTTCTCTAAAATCGCCGGTTGATAGTAAATTAAAA
>NZ_JBDTJZ010000184.1:0-13343 GCF_039935595.1 Mucilaginibacter sp.
TTAATGATTGGCCACCACCCATTGAAAGGCCCGCTAAAGCGCGATGCTCACGGTCGGCTTTTACAGGATAGTTTGCTTCCATAAATGGAATAATGCTGCCTAAAAGGTCTTTATCAAATGCGGCAAATGCAGCCGAACCACCGTAAACGTTTCCTACATTACGGTCGTCTTTTTGCGCACGTCCGTTAGGCATCACCACTATCATAGGCACTATCTTTTTTTCAGCATATAAATTGTCTAATACCTCATGCGCTGCGTCTTCGGAAGTCCATTCTCTGTGGTCGCCGCCTATGCCATGCAATAAATATAACACAGGATATTTTTTATTTTTATCAAATCCCGGTGGGGTATAAACCGACATTTTACGCTTTGTGCCCACGCTTTTTGAGTCGTAGGTTACGGTATCAACTTTTCCATGCGGAATACCCTGGCGCAGTTTATCGTACCCTTCGGGTGCATGCGGGAAAGCCGGTTTTTCGTCTTCCTGCAAAACAATTCCCTGGCCTTGAATATTCCGTTCCTGCGCAAAGGCCGAATTAATGGATGTGCATAAAAGCAAGGCAAGGCTTAAACGCAATGCTTTTACTGCAAAATGTGTGTCATTTTTCATGATGTGTTTAATTTTAGGAGTATTATAATGGGTTAAATAAGTTTATAGCGGCAGTTTGTTTAAACGACCTCGCCAAATATAATGTCAAATTAACATTTGTTATTTGAATAAATGCAATACCATTAAATTTTTACATAGATTTTTTAGTGGCTATCACAATTATCGAGGTTAAGCCATTGTAACTAAAGCGTTATCAAAGCCCAACTTCAGAGTTTCTTCAAAATACTTTTGCATTTTTGGAGTTGTTGTTAATTAAAAACCTGTTATGAAATTTCGCGGACTAACTGTTTCAGTACTACTCTTATTAATTGTTTTAAGCAGCGCTTTTGCGCCAGGTAAAAAATATAGCCGGACGTATGTTACCAACTACGAAAACGTTTTAGGCACTTCATTCCAGATGAAAGTAGTTGCGATATCAACCTCGGCTGCCGATGAGGCAGAGGCAAAAGCTATGGCCGAAATTGATAGGTTAAACAAAATACTGAGCGGGTATGACAAGTTGAGCGAGTTTAGCAAATGGCAGCATGGCGAAAAAAGGCCAACCAAGGTTTCGCCCGAGCTTTATGAAGTGATGGCTCTTTTTGATGAATGGCAAAAGAAAAGCCAGGGAGCGCTGGATGCATCGGCAGAGGTTGTGGGCAACGTGTGGAAAGACGCGGCTAAACGCAATACTATACCAACTGCTGCCGACCTGGCCGTCGCTGTAAAAACGGTAAAACAGCCACACTGGCAATTAAACGAGGCTAACCATACCGCCCTGCATTTAGATGATGCCCCGTTGATGTTAAACTCATTTGTAAAAAGCTACATCATGAATAAAGCATGTGATGTGGCACTTGCTACCGGCAACATTTCGGCAATAGTGATGAACATAGGGGGGGACATCGTATTAAAGGGCGATCATCAGGAACAGATATTGGTAGCTAACCCTAAAGCCGACGCCGAAAATGATGCGCCAATTTCAAAGCTGCTATTAAACAACAAAGCTATTGCTACAAGTGGCAACTATCGCCGCGGCGAATTAATAAATGGCCAATGGTATTCGCATATTGTTGACCCACGTACCGGCATGCCTGCCGATAAGGTGATCAGCGCAACAGTGGTTAGTGATAATGCTACTGATGCGGGGGCCCTGGCTACAGCTTTTAATGTTTTATCGCCTGATGAAAGTAAAGCGCTTGCCGCAACCATACCGCATACCGAGTTTATGCTGATAACCAGCAACGGCAAACGTGTGGAAAGTAACGGGTGGAGCGCACTGGAAATGAAGCCTGTGGCACCCACTAAAACCGTTAATGTTTTACCCGCTGATAAAACCTGGGACCCCAATTATGAATTAGTTGTAGGACTGGAATTGAACCAGATTGAAGGCATGCGCGTACACCGGCCATATATTGCGATATGGGTGGTTGACAAGGATAAAAAACCCGTACGTAGCCTGGCTCTTTGGTATGGCAAAACAAAGTATTTAAACGAAATGAGCGCATGGTATGATGCTTATGCCAATAAATTTTATGACTCCGACCAAAGCGTTAGCTCAACTACCAGCGCTACAAGACCCGCCGGAAAATACACCATAAAATGGGATGGTAAAGATGATAAAGGAAACCTGGTTAAGTTAGGCACATACAGCATTAAAATAGAAGCCGCGCGCGAACATGGCACCCACCAGTTAATGACGCAGGAGCTGGATTTTACAAAGCCACAAAAACCAGTTGATCTGCCAGGTAATGTTGAAATAGCCGGTGCAACTATTAATTATGTAAAAAAGTCAAATTAATGGCAAAAGCACCTGCTAAAATAACTGCTAACCATACTTCTAAAACCGATAAACCGCCTAAATCGTTATGGCAAAAACGTACGGCGTCGTTTTCTCGTTGGCTGCATATTTACCTGTCAATGGTAAGTTTTGTTATCGTGCTTTTTTTTGCCGTAACCGGCTTAACATTGAACCACGCCGAGTGGTTTGACGGTAAGCAAACCATGAATAAGTTTACCGGCAAAGTGCCGCTTAAATGGGTTAAGGTTAAAGATACCGCCGCCATTGCCAAGCTGGAGATCGTTCAGTTTTTAAAACATAACCATCATATTAAAGGCGACATTAAAGAATTTATAATTGATGATAGCCAGTGCACGCTTTCGTTTGCCGGGCCGGGTTATAGCGCCGATGCTTTTGTTGACCGCGAAAACGGTACCTATACCGTAAACGAAACAAGCCTGGGCCTGGTAGCGGTAATGAACGATTTGCACAAGGGCCGGGATACCGGTAAAAAATGGTCGGTATTAATTGATGTATCTGCTGTTTTTATGAGTTTGTTATCGCTCACCGGCATCATCATGATATGTTTCATGAAAAAGAAACGCTTTAACGGCTTTGTGTTAGCTATCGCAGGTGGCGAAATTTGCTACCTGATCTATTATTTCCTGGTGCCGTAAAGCGCGTTCACGCGGAGGTATTGATTTAATTTGCTTAGCGTAATGCCATATTTATAGCAAGTTGACTTATTGGCTGATGTTTTAAAAACCTTAAGCCATCCTCAATGTTAACTTCAAAATATTGTATATTTAGCCATATAATTAAACCCGCATATGCACAGCGAAGACCACGTAACCAGTTCAGAAACCATAAGGGATATTGTAATAGGTATGTCTGATGGTTTAACCGTGCCGTTTGCCCTGGCTGCGGGCTTAAGCGGCGCTGTAAGCGCGTCAACTCTGGTGGTTACCGCAGGTATTGCCGAAATTGTAGCCGGCTCAATAGCTATGGGCCTGGGTGGTTACTTGGCAGGGCGCACCGAGGTTGATCATTATAACTCCGAATTAAAACGCGAATATGCGGAGGTAGATCGCGTACCTGAGCAGGAGAAGATGGAGGTAAAAGAAGTATTCGCGGAGTTTGGCCTGTCTGAAACCTTGCAACAGGAAATAGCTGATGAAATGTCTAAGGACAAGAAGAAATGGGTTGATTTTATGATGCGCTATGAGTTGGGTCTTGAAGAGCCAAACGCCAACAGGGCCTCTAAAAGCGCTGTTACTATAGGCATTTCGTACATCGTTGGCGGCATTATCCCTTTATCTCCATATATATTTATTGATCATGCACAAGAGGCCCTGGGATACTCGTGCGTAGTAACACTTATATGCTTATTTATATTCGGTTACTTTAAAAGTAAAATGACGGGCCAGCCAGCCTTAAGCGGGGCAATAAAAGTGGTAATTATTGGCGCGTTGGCAGCCGGAGCCGCATTTGCAATGGCGAAATTGATAACAGGGAAATAATCTGTTTGTCGCTTCGAGCAAGAACAAATATCAACCCAGACTTATAAGCTTATAAAGCTTTTACAATCGCCAGCGATTTTTCAACATGGGCAGTTGGAGTTTCCGATGAAAATACGGCAACAATTTTACCGTCTTTACCAATTACATAGGTAGTTCGCGGGATAAAACCGTGATTTACCTCAATACCACGTACGTCTTTCATTCCAAGCCTTGGTGGGCTAATAACCAGGCCATAGGTTGCCGCGATTTTGCCTTCAGCGTCTGATGCGACGGCGAATTTACCGGCACAGTATTCGGGATCAGCAGAAAATGTATTTAATCGCTTAATATCATCTCCGGAAACGCCTATGATGGTGGCTCCCGCTGCTGTAAACTTCTCTTTCATTTCGGCAAAGGCGTGTGCTTCCGCATCGCAACCGCCGGTATAAGCCGAAGGATAGAAATAAACTACCACGGGCCCTTTGGCAAGCGCTTTTTTCATTGAAAAATTAAATTCATTACCCGCCAGGCTGGCTTGGGCGGTAAATACAGGTGCCACATCTCCTTTTGCTAACATTTTTGATTGGGCAAGGCCAGACTGAATGGTTAGGAATGAGAAGAAAATAAAGAAAGCGAGAGAATAATATTTTTTGATCATCATCTATTATTTTAAGTTGCCAATGGTTTTTATTATCAATAATACGATATTCGGCGCAATCAGGTTGTCTGTCATTAAAATTTTACTGTAGTTGCCTTATCAATATTTATTCGCCGCCGCCGTTTATCATATCAGATACAATGCCTTTGCTATCCTTGCGCTCGGCTAAAAACACACCTATAACGTGTACAGCAATAAAAGCCAATACCAGGTACATGCAAAAACCATGAACATCCTTTACTGTAGGCCGGATGGCTTTATAAGGGGCCAGCAAATTCTCAAAAGCAAGAAATAGCCCGGTTATAGCCATGACCATCAACAACAGGTAAAAACCAGCATAAATAATTTTTACGGTTAGCTCATGCCGGGCAATTTCGCGCTGTTTTTTGGTGGTTTGAAATTGCAGGTAAGCTGCTTTTATTTTCCGGATGAGTTTTTGATCGGCCAATTGAAACAGCTCCAGGATAAGCCTGAATAATAATAATGCTGCCAGCGCATAACCAAAGTAGGTATGCAGTTCCCAAACTTTATCGTTAAGGGCATGACTAACATTGCCTGCTTGCTTATCAGTTACTGTAACACCGGTTTCTTTCAGTCCGCTTGTAATTAACGAGGTAGTACCGCGGCGATCTAGCAATGTGGAGTTAATAAGTACCGTAATAAGCGACCCTGAAATGACCACCATATTGGCCCAATGCCAAAACCTCAGTCCGCGCGAATATTTTTTGTTATGGTTTGGGTGGGCTATATCGGTGCGTGTGGGTTCAATATCAGTCATGGTTGTTTGAGTTTTGGTTTGGTAAGGTAATTTATAATATTGAAGCAAATTTGGAGATGAAAGGTTTTATTTAATTTATATTTAGAGATATGTATAGTTAAAAATCATGATGCAATTGTCGCAAAACAAAGCGGCTTTTTGCTAATAATTGGCTAACCGCGAGTAGCAAACTCGCGGTAGCGGGTACTTTGCTTAAGAGTTATCGAATACAAATGTTTTAATCAACATTGCTAATAAGTTTGCATAAGTTTGTTTTTTTAAGGATTTGATAGGCTATATTTCATACTAGATTAATTTATGGACGTCAGAGATAATTCGGCTACTTCTTCTGAAACCTTAGAATCATGGGTAAGGCTGTATACCAATTCCATGTATACCTGGGCACTATACAAAACTTCAAATAAGGAATCTGCTGAAGATCTCGTGCAGGATACTTTTTTAACGGCATATCAGCAACTGGAAAAATTCCGTGGCGACAGTAATCCCAAGACCTGGCTTTTAGCAATATTGAATAATAAGATAGCCGAACATTACCGTAAAAAGTACCGAAATTCGGTACAAACGGATGATATGGAGGGTACAACCTCTGGCAGAAATATTTTTATAACGATGTTTGACGAGGATGACCGATGGAAAAAAAAGGAAAAACCGTTTGAGTGGAATGCCGATGAAAATCAATTATTAGATGATAAGGAATTCAATATTGTTTTATCGTCTTGCCTCGGCAAATTGCCTGAGCATTGGCAGTCTGCTGTGCATTTGAAATTTATAGAACAAAAAAATGGGGAACGGATTTGTCAGGAATTGAATATTACTCCAACTAATTTCTGGCAAATATTGCATAGGGCAAAATTGCAATTAAGAAAATGCCTTGAAATTAACTGGTTTAAATTGTAAAGGATGAAAAAGATAATGAATTGGCTAATGCTTTCCTGTAAAAAGGCAACGGAGCTAATGGAGAAACAGTCGCTGGTTGGTTTATCTGTGAAAGAAAGAATTAGACTACGCTTACATACTTCGATGTGCGATGGCTGTACAGCCTACCAGAAACAAAGCCTGCTGATTGATAAACTGCTTCGTCATAACCTCACTCAGCAATCTGTAGAAATAGTTCCCGAGGTAGAAAATGGTGAATTAAAAACTCGTATTCTTTCAAAATTACCAAAGGAGTAAAAATGAATCTGCGGGGTCAGGATATCAGATCAACGCTTACGTGCCCTTTTTGCGGCCACTAGAAAGAAGAATCATTGCCGCCGGATTCTTGTCTTTTTTTCTATCAATGCGAAAGTTGCAAAGCCATGTTAAATCCTAAGCCGGGTGATTGTTGTGTGTTTTGCAGTTACGGTACGCTTAAAGGCCCTTCCCATTGGTAACAAATAAAAATTAAATTTCTTTTGTCAGGTTTAGTGATGTGAAGCAACTATTAGAACATATTAATCAAATAGTTCACTTAAATCACAAACAAATGAAAAAGTTATTAGTAGCAACACTTCTTTTTATGGGAATTGCAGTCTCCGGATTCGCCCAAAGCGCCAAAGTTATCGCATTAGTAAACAAAGCTTCCTGGTGCCCGATATGCCAGGCAAACGGCCCTCGTTTTGAAAAAGACATCATGCCGATGGCGATGGCGAATAAGGACGTTCAGATCGTGATGAACGATCTCTCCGACAATAAAACAAAAGCGGCTTCTGAGCCGATGCTTAAAAAAGTCGGCATTGTATCATTCGCAAAAAAAAATACTGATACCGGTACTTTGTATTTCATCGATGCCAAGTCAAAAAAGCTAATTTCTCAAGTTAGTCTCGCTCAAAGCGATGAGGAAATTAAAAAAATATATATGGCAGCGCTTGCCAAAGGATAAATCATTCAAATAATTAAAAAAGCACTACTGGGTTGGCCTTATTAAATCTGGCTGGCCCAGTTAAAAAATTAAATCATGAATAACATTAAAATAAAACAAGCCCTAACAGGCGGCATTGCTGCAACTGCCGTGATGACCATAATAATGCTGATAGCGCCGATGATGGGAATGCCCGATATGAAGATTGGTAACATGATGGCAAATTTTATGGGTATGCCTATATGGATAGGCTGGGCCATGCACCTGATGATTGGCATTGTATGGGCGATGTTATACGTGTTTTTGGTGAGAGATAAGCTTTCCATGACCTACGCTTTAAGAGGTATGCTATTTGCTGTTGTGCTCTGGGTATTGATGCAGTTGATGGTAATGCCGATGATGGGCATGGGTATATTTTCTTCAAATACTCCCGATGCCTTAAAAATGGTAATGGGGACATTGATGGGACATTTGATATATAGGCTTGTTTTGGGCCTGATCACGAAACCAAATCAAAATTAAAAGGGAGAAATTAATATGAATGGTCAAATAATTTTAAAGCGGATTACCAGCCTGACCTTCAGGCAGGTTTTCTATTTACTTGCAGGGATTTTTCTTCTGGCTATCGGGATAATGAACAGGGACTGGGCAATTGGGATATTTAGTTTGTTGTTTCTTTACCAGGGCATATTTAACACCTGTTTACTCGGGTCCTGTGCCGTTCCGAAAGGTTGATAAACATTACTTGTTTTTCAGGTTAATAACTGATATTAGGAAAAAACCCCAGTTAAGGGAATGGGTTATGGAAATCCCGATCAACAAACCTTTTGTTGTACATTGTGCCGGCGGTTACCGGAGTGCAGCAGACAGTAGTATATTACAAAACGCCTTTGGCGATAAAATAAAAGTTTTAGACCTTGGCGAAGCTATCAAAAGCCTGTAAGAACTAACGATCATGAAAAAAGAGCCGTTGGTTGCAAAACCGAAGAAAATACTAACCGTCACCAATATTCTGAATGGGGTGTTTATGATAGCTGTTGTCATCTTACTGATTAGTGCTTCTGCAAAGGCATTATTGATCAAAGGGTTGATGGAAATAGGTTTTTTTCAGCCGCATATAACTTCCGAAAAAGTAGTTCAGCAATCTCCCGACCTGGTTTTTGTGAATGAAAAGGGTCAGAGTCAGTCCCTCTTTTCTCTAAAGGGTAAAGTGATAGTGATTAACTTTTGGGCTACCTGGTGCCCTCCCTGTATCGCAGAAATGCCTTCTGTTAACCAATTGTATATTCAGTTAAAAACTGATCCTGACATCGTGATCATACCTGTAGATGCGGATAATAATTTCAGCAAATCGGTGCCCTTTATGGTAAAGAACCAATTTGTTTTACCTGTTTATAATACCACCAGCCAAATACCGGACGACTTGTTTGCAGGTACACTTCCCACCACTGTCATTATAGATAAATCCGGTAAGATGGTGTTTCGGCATGAAGGAGTTACCGACTATACAAACAAAAAGTTCATCAAATATTTAACCGACCTCGGTAAAAAATAACCGTTAGCCCTAATGTTCCATCCCGGACTTAAATATAAGCAGATTTGTAATCTGCGAAGTAAAAAAACGTCCAAAAAAAAAGCCGCTTTACTTTAGTAAAGCGGCTTTGTAGCCCGTAGGGGAATCGAACCCCTGTTTGAAGAATGAAAATCTCCTGTCCTAACCCCTAGACGAACGGGCCTTTTTAACAAGGTATAACCCTTATTTTGGGATTGCAAAGATATACGTTTAAAGACAATTTAAAAATAAAGTTTCAAAAAAAAAATGTTGCAGGGCCGGCGGGTTGATTTTGTTTACAATCATCAAACAAAAATGGTGTGCTGGTATTATAATTCTATTATTTATAACCCCTATATTTATTTATAAAACCAAACAGATACCATGAAAGCCATTTGGAACAACCAGGTTATTGCCCAAAGCAATGACACCGTAGTAGTTGAAAATAACCATTATTTCCCTAAAGAAAGTGTTAACGCTGATTTTTTGAAACCGTCTGACACGCATACTACCTGCCCCTGGAAGGGATTGGCATCCTATTATACTTTAGAGGTTGACGGTAAGCAAAACCTCGATGCGGCATGGTATTACCCCGAGCCTAAAGAGGCTGCCGCGAATATTAAAGATCATATTGCCTTTTGGAAAGGCGTACAAATAACAGATTGATCATGCAACAATACGACGCGATAATTATTGGTGCCGGACAAGCGGGGGTGCCGTTAGCCAAAAAACTGGCCAAAGCCGGTAAAAAGGTGGCGCTTATTGAAAAACGATGGGTAGGCGGCACCTGCGTTAATGATGGCTGTACGCCCACCAAAACCTGGGTAGCATCGGCAAAGGCCGCTTACGATGCCGCGCATAGCGCGGCGCTGGGGGTAACCATAAAAGGTTATACAGTAAATATGCCGCGCATTAAAAAGCGCAAAGATGATATTGTGCTGCATGCCCGCAATGGCAGCCAAAAGGCAATGGAAGAGATGCCTAACGTCGACCTTATTTTTGGCGACGCTACTTTTACCGGAGATAAAACCCTCTCTGTAGCTTTAAACCAGGGCGGTGTTATTGATTTAAAAGGCGACTGGATATTTATCAATACAGGTACAAAAACCATTATCCCGCCGATAGAAGGGCTGCGGGATATTAAATACCTTACCTCGACATCTATTTTAGAACTGGATTATGTGCCTAAACATTTGCTCATTATAGGCGCAAATTATATAGGGATGGAATTTGGACAAATGTTTAGACGGTTTGGCAGCGAGGTTACTATGTTGGAGAGGGCACCGCGTGTATTGGGCCGTGAAGACATGGATATTGCCGAAGCTATGCATGAGATATTAACCACCGAAGGCATAAAAATACATACCAATGCTCAGGCCACCAGCTTTAAAAAAACCGCGAAGGGCAATATCAAAGCGGCTATTGTGGCAGATGGGAAACCCATGATGATCAAATGCTCGCACGTACTGGTAGCTGTGGGTCGCGCACCACAAACGGATACTTTAAACTTAAAAAAGACCAAAGTAGAAACCGACGATAGGGGTAACATTAAAGTAAATGACCAACTGGAAACCAACGTGCCCGGCATTTATGCGCTGGGCGATGTTAATGGCGGCCAGGCATTTACCCATATTGCTTATAATGATTACACCATTGTATACCGCAATTTAATAGAGAAGCAAAATCTATCCATCAAAGACCGTCCCGTACCTTACTGTATGTTTACCGATCCGCAACTGGGCCGTATAGGCATAACCGAAGATGAGGCTAAAAAACAAAAGCTTAAAAATATAAAAACCGTGGTAATGCCCATGACCGCCGTTGCCCGTGCCGCCGAGGTTGGCGATACCCGAGGGTTAATGAAAGCGGTTGTAAACACTAAAACCAAGAAAATATTAGGTGCCGCTATTGTAGGCACCGAGGGCGGCGAGATAATGAGCGTACTGCAAATGGCCATGGAGGGCGGTATTACTTATGACAAGATACGGTACTTTGTATTTGCGCATCCAACTTATTCAGAGTCGTTAAATAATTTATTTATGAGGTTGGATGATTAGGCGGCGAGGACGCACACCGACATCACCGCGTTTGTCAACCCTCTCTTCGTCTCCGGTGGAAAGAGGGTTCTTGATTAGTACAAATATAAATCCCCTCTCTAGCATAGAGAGGGTGGTCGAGCGTAGCGATGACCGGGTGAGTTAATATACGCGCGACTAATGGTCATTAAATGTCTTTATGATAAAAGTTAACCAATTAAGCAAAGTATTTGGCAAGGTTAAGGCCGTTGATGATATCTCGTTCGAGGTAAAAGAGGGCGAGAACCTGGTATTGCTGGGTACCAGTGGCTGCGGCAAAACCACCACGCTTAAAATGCTGAACCGCTTGATTGAACCTACAAGCGGGCAAATTTTTATCAATGGCAAAAACATCCTGGAGCAACAACCCGAAGAACTAC
Organism: Mucilaginibacter sp.; assembly: GCF_039935595.1. Lineage (GTDB taxonomy): Bacteria > Bacteroidota > Bacteroidia > Sphingobacteriales > Sphingobacteriaceae > Mucilaginibacter. The sequence goes on from NZ_JBDTJZ010000184.1 coordinate 11,152, forward strand.
GCCGGGGTATTGGCTACGTACTTCAAAATAACGGCCTGTTCCCGCATTATACCGTGGCCGAAAATATTGCTATTGTACCGCAATTATTAAAGTGGGACAAAGCCAAAACAGATAAACGTATAAATGAACTAATAGAAAAGCTCCACCTGTCTGTAGATTATTTAGATAAATACCCCAACCAGTTAAGCGGCGGGCAGCAGCAGCGCGTGGGCCTGGCAAGGGCTTTGGTTGCCGATCCGCCGGTACTGTTAATGGACGAGCCATTTGGCGCGCTGGATAACGTTACCCGCTCAAAAATACACGGCGAGTTTAAAGTAATGGATGAACTGAAACGCAAAACCATTATCATGGTAACCCACGATGTACAGGAAGCTTTTGAACTGGGCGACCGCATTTGTTTAATGGACAATGGCAAAATAGTTCAATCCGGCACCCCTGCTGAATTATTGTTTAAACCCGCAAATGATTTTGTAAAGGGATTTTTAAAAGATCAACGGTTGCAATTGGAGTTTAAGATAGCCCCCCAGCCCCCTAAAGGGGGAGCTTTTGAGGCGAATACTGGTAAAAACGTATGGGAGACTCTTGAAAACCTGAAGTTTGATGGTTCAAAAGAAAGTCAAACTGAATTTGAGCGGTTAATGGCGGCATTTTATAATTATAAAAAGGAGCAGCCGCATGGGTGAGCAGCAACAAACCTTGTGGGGCTTTATGGCCCAGCAGAGCGATAAGTTGGCAACACAAACCTTGCAGCATATCGGGCTAACCTTTATATCATTGTTTATAGCAGTGCTCATAGGGTTGCCGTTGGGTATATTCATCGCCCGCAAAACAAAATTATCCGGCCCTGTTTTGGGTGTGGCGGGTGTTTTACAAACCATCCCCAGCATTGCTTTATTGGGTTTTATGATACCGTTGCTGGGTATCGGCGCAAAACCCGCTATTGTTGCTTTATTGCTTTATGCCTTGCTGCCCATCATTCGTAATACCTATACGGGCATTACCGGGGTGGACGCGGCAGTAAAGGAGGCCGCTATAGCCATGGGTATGAGTAAATGGCAAATCCTGTCGAAGGTAGAATTGCCGTTGGCTATGCCTGTTATTTTAGCCGGTATCCGTACGGCTACGGTTATTAATGTGGGTGTTGCTACTTTAGCATCATACATAGCCGCAGGCGGTTTGGGCGAATTCATCTTCGGTGGCATATCCCTCAACAATACCAACATGATTTTAGCGGGGGCTATTCCGGCGGCATTGCTGGCTATACTATTTGATTTTTTGCTATCGCGATTGCAAACCCTCAATCTTAAAAAATTAAAAACAGCAACTAAATTTTTGCCGGTGGTTTTGTTGGTAATGGCTTCATTATATTTTATTCCGTCGGCTTATGGTGGTAAGCTAACCGCAGGTTTTACTCCCGAGTTTATGGGCCGTCAGGATGGCAACCTGGGCCTGCAAAGTAAATACGGACTAAAAATTCATACCATCGTGATAAGCGATGCGGTGATGTACAAAGCCGCTTATGAAAACCAACTGGATGTTATCAGCGGCTACTCAACCGACGGGCGGCTTAAAGCCTATAACCTGGTTGTGTTGCATGATGATAAGCGGATATTCCCGCCCTACTATGCTGCGCCTATTGTGCGAGAAGAAGCTTTGCAGCAGTTTCCCGACCTCGAAAAAACATTAAATCTGCTATCGGGCAAAATAAATGATAGCGTGATGACAGATTTAAATTACCGCACTGATTATCTTCACCAAACGCCCGAGCGTGTGGCGAAAGATTTCCTGGTATCAAAAAATTTATGGAAACCGGAGCGCGACGGTCATGCAGGTACGGTACGCATCGGTTCAAAAATATTTGGTGAGCAATATATTTTAGCCAATATGTACAGTATGCTGATAAAGGGTTATACGGATTACGAAGTGGCTACAAAAACAGGTTTAGGGGGTACCAAAATTTGTTTTGATGCCCTGACAAACAACCAGATAGACTTTTACCCGGAATATACGGGTACCGGTCTGCTGGCAATTATACAGCCGGATAAAAAAACGGTGGACTCGTTATCGGTTGATAAAGACAAAACCTACGCCTATGTTAAAAACGTATTTAACCAGCGTTATCATATTAAATGGTTAAAACCAATTGGCTTTAATAACGCTTACGCTTTAATGATGCGGCAAAAACAGGCATC
>NZ_JBDTJZ010000185.1:0-23471 GCF_039935595.1 Mucilaginibacter sp.
AAGATATTCTGCGGCGTAAGTTTTTCAATATCGACAAAAGCATAGCCCGTATAGCAGCAAAATAAAAAGGTATCCCTGACTTCTTCTAATCGTTTGATGGTAAATGGATGATTGGCAAGCTGGATAATTTCTTCCCATTCCAATTCAACACGTGTTACTTTTTTGTAAGTACACTTAAAAAGGTTAAATGGGTTCGTTCTGATCCATCCATGGTTAAAGGCCAGGTTAACGATCTTCTTCAAATTCTTCATGTACCGCATGGCGGTATTATGTTCAATGCCATCTTCAGTTTTGAGATACATTTCAAATCCGGTCACAAAAGCATAGTCGATCGATTCCAGATAGATGTCAGGCTTATTAAACCTGTGTTGGATATAATCCGCTGTTTTAGATCGGACGGTGTTGTACTTAGTCAGCGTAGCCTTTACGAAGTCCTTGCCGACCAGTTCCTCCACGTTTTTGTTGTGTTCATCAAATACTTCCAGTAACATCCGCTGAGGAGTGTCTTCACCGGCATATCTTTGTTTGATCTTTTCGGCGGTAATAAAGTCATCCGTTTGCTTAAGATCCATAAAGGCCGCGTGGATCTCATTGTTAACTGTAATAATTTCTTTGTTGATGTCCTTGACTTCCTGACCGGGACCTTTTACAAATCCTGCTTCAGGATCCCATTTGTTCGGATCAACTTTACGTCCCATTGAGATTTCCGCCCTTTTTCCCAGGTAAGTAATTCTGGCGTAAAGGGGAACATTACCTTTAGCATCTGTTTTTCTCTTGTCAGCCCAGATGAGAACTGAGAACCTTTGTGTGCTTTTCATACCACATTTGATTTTAAATTGTTTAACTACATTAATTTTGAGTTCAAATGAGCCATTTTGAGGTCATTTCTGTCATATTAAGTACTTTAAAATCAACTGTTTACCTCGGTATTCGGTGACCTAAATCAAAGCGTCCCAACAGGTCACCGATAAGGTCACTTTTTGGACGAAATTTCCGTCAGTCCCAGAAGGACCGGAACCCTCGGCCCCAGATCGATGAGGTCAGTTGAGGTGCTTTGATATCAACCGAAATCCAGGTATTCAAAGAGTCAGAATTTGGGGTAGTTTTGAGTTGTTTTCAACCCAAATTAAAACCATCTAAATAATTGAATACCATTTAGTTAACGTTAATTTGTGGCTAAATTAGTTATTAGAAACAGGGCACCGAATAGGCCACCTTGCCGAGTCATAAAACCTGAGTAGTTATGCGATTTTTTGAGCAAAAAAAAACGCTTAAACCAGATGATTTAAGCGTTTTACGAAGCCTTGCGGCTCTTTTAGCGGAATGGACGGGACTCGAACCCGCGACCCCATGCGTGACAGGCATGTATTCTAACCAGCTGAACTACCACTCCGTTTGGGTTGGCAAATATAGTGACCATTTTTTATAACACAAGGTATTTTTTTAAAAACTTAATAAAATACGTATATCTGCCTCTAAACGTGGTTTTTAAATAATTATCAACTACAAATATCATGCTTTGGCTTAACAATTGTATTACTCATGGCAAATCATTTATACTATAAAACACTACAGATGACACATTACAAAGAAAACGATATGGTGATTTACACCGATAACGAGGGCAATAGGTTTGACACATTTGTAATATTTGATACAGACAGGCAAACCGGTCTTACCCATATCAATCATCTTAACCTTATGGTTGAAAATACCGTATTGGAACTTCATCCCCAATCTGTAAACGGTTGTACTATACCCATGAATGATACGTATAGCTTCGAACTATTCAGACAGCTCAAACAAAAATTTATTACTATTGATAATGCCAGGCAAAAGCCTACTTTACAGGTATACCGGGATATACCTACTATCAAATTGGCTAAGGCTTCGTAAAAGCCTTAGTTAATTAGTATGCTTTCGCCAAATTTTTGCGAAACGGTAGTTTTTTCGGTCCCGTTAATTTTTATTATTAATGATTGGTCGAAAGAGATTTTTTCAATTAATTGAATTTGGGTACCAATACCTATATTTAATCTTAGCAGGTATTGTAAAAAGGCGCTGCTGGTATCCTTTACAGCTGCTACACGGCATTTGCCACCCGCTTCCAAATCAGCCAATGTTACTGAATATATTTCAGGCAGTTTACCGTCCGATTGGGGTATAGGGTCGCCATGCGGGTCATATTTAGGAAATCCTAAAAATTTATCCAGCCTGTCGGCAAGGTCCGCATCGCTTATATGTTCAAGGTCTTCGGCAATTTCGTGTATCTCGTCCCAATGATAGCCAAGTTTATCCAACAAGAACACCTCCCAAAGCCGATGCTTTCTTACAATTAGCACCGCGTGAGTTAGCCCGCCATTGGTCAATACAACACCACTTTTTTTATCGTATTCAATTAACTGCTTGTCGGTTAGTTTCCTTAACATGTCAACTACCGAGGCTGTATTGTTATTTAACACTTCGGCAATTGCTGTAGGTGTTATCTTTTTACTTTTTTGAGATAACCTATAAATAGCCTTTAAATAATTCTCTTCTGAAAGGGTGTGCATATATACAAATGTAAATTATTTAAAGCATTGTAAAAATCAGGGTATAAACTTAATAACAAGCAGTATATGCCTATTGGTTTTTTGTACTTTCGCTTTTTATATATGCATAAAATAAAGACATTATTTAACAATAAACCATTTATACTTACCCTATGGTTTGGATTAAGTGCGTTTGCTGTTATTAAAGGTGTTTTAGCAGGCCCTGCCAACTACAACAATTATATAATTTACAAACACAATTTTTTAAACCTTATACAACAGCATAGCCTGTTTGGCCCCCAACCTGAATATTATTTTGACCTTAACCACTATGGGCCGGTATTTGCTTTAGTAATAGCGCCATTTACTTTCTTTCCTGATCAAATAGGCGTTATACTTTGGGTATTATTTAACGCCTGGATATTGTATAAAGCCATAATGATGCTGCCATTAACAGTAAACCAGCGGCTAATTATATTGCTGCTTAATGCAAACAGCTTAATGGGCTCATCAGGCAATGTGCAGGTTAACCCGTTAATAACAGCACTTGTTATTTTCAGCTTTATATTTATCAAGAACAAACAGGATTTTTGGGCAGCGCTGGCAATTGTTGTAGGTACAGCAATTAAGCTTTATGGTATTGTTGGGCTGGCATTCTTTTTCTTCTCCAACAACAAACTTAAACTTGTTTTAGGCATGTTTTTTTGGGGCATAGTTTTATTTTTGCTGCCTATGCTGCTATCCTCGCCGGCATTTATTATGGCCACCTATCACGACTGGTACCCCGACCTGTTGCTTAAAAATGCCGCCAACCTGCAATCAACCCGTGGATATGTATGTGTGATGGGGATGATCAGTAAAATATTTCATTACCCGCACTTACCTAATATGGCTATACTGGCTCCTGCGTTACTTTTATTTAGCTTATCATTTATCAAAATAAAATACTGGCGCAATGTGCATTATCAATTGCTTATGTTGGCTTCTACCTTAATATTTACAGTAATTTATAGTACAGGGTCTGAGCCACCTACCTATATTATTGCTTTTATTGGAGTAGCTATATGGTTTGTTAACCTGCCTAAACCTGCCGGTGGTTTTAATATTGCCCTGCTCCTATTTGCGTTATTGTTAAGCAGTTTTTCCAACTCAGATGTCATTCCACGATATATCCGTGTTAACTATATTATACCTTATGCGTTAATTGCTTTACCGTGCTTTGTTATCTGGTTAAAAATAATTTACGAAATGCTTACCAGAAAATTTGAGCATGAATCGCAACTTTTTACAGGCAACTAAAATTAACCCGCCAACGTACTTGCAATAAACCCGCTTATTGGCTTATTGCACTTGAAGACCCTAATTACAACCACACTTAACATACTTACCAGGAAAGAAAAATTAAAGGCTGGTTTATTGATATGCCTTGACTTTATTATTAGCGCGCTGGATATTGTATTTTTAGGTGTACTGCTGCTCATCATAAATTTTTATACAAAAAGCACTGCTATTAACGTTAAGTTATTGGGTATTGAACCGGCTAAAAATTCATTATGGGTAATAGGCCTCTTTCTGTTAGTGTTCATTTTAAAAAATTGGGGAGGTTACCTGGTTAACCATGCTCAAAATTCATTTTTTTATAGCGTATCTTCCCGCCTTTCAAAACAAAATATATGGCGCTATTTAAAGGGCGACTATACTAAATTTATCCATGTTGATTCCTCCATACTTATCCGAAAAATAACTCACCAGCCTATTGAGTTCAGCAGCTATATACTTACCAATCTTCAACAAATAGTTTCGCAAGGAATGTTGGTATTGTTTACTATTATCGCAATACTTTTTTATCACCCCTCTTTATTTATATTACTGTTTACCCTGTTAACTCCCCCGGTAATATTATTGGCCTGGCTTATTAAGCGCAAACTAAAACTTATACGCATGCAAATAAAAGCAACCAATACAAAGGCCATACAGCACCTGCAGGAAGCTTTGTCAGGATATGTTGAAAGCAATATTTATAATAAAAACTCCTTTTTTGCCGATAGATATTATAGCTATCAACAACAACTTAACAGCAATATAGCTACGCAACAAAGCTTGCAGGGGCTATCATCCAGATTGATTGAGATTTTTGCTGTTTTTGGATTTTTTATATTGATAGTTATTAACAAAACCGCCCCGCATCAGCAGGCTATCGACCTCCTGAGCATCGGCATTTTTATGGCGGCTTCTTATAAAATAATACCCGGCATAGTTAAAATTTTGAATAATATCAGCCAGATAAAAACCTACACATTTATACTTAATGACCTTGTTCCGGATAAAAAGCAGGATGTAACAACTGTTGATATAATTAGCCCAACCATTACCGCAATAAAATTTGAAGGGGTTAATTTCAGTTATAATGAACACTTAGTATTGCGCAATTTTAATCTGGATATATCCATGGGCGATCTGATAGGAATATCCGGAAGATCGGGTTTGGGAAAAACCACCTTAGTAAATTTAATGCTGGGATTTTTAGAGCCGGCAAAAGGTATCATCAGCATAAATAATCGTCCGGCTAATGCACAAACTCTTAAACTATACTGGTCTAAAATAGCCTATGTTAAACAACAACCATTTTTTATTAATGATAGTATTTTAAAAAACATTGTACTTACCGATGGAGAATATGATGCCGACAGGCTATCGCAAATATTAGTTATTTGCGGTATTGATACCCTGCTTGAACAATACCCTGATGGGGTAAATAAGATCATTACCGAAAATGGCAAAAATATAAGCGGCGGGCAGCGTCAGCGAATTATGCTGGCAAGGGCGCTTTATACCGATTTTGATGTTTTGATATTAGATGAACCTTTCGGCGAAATGGATGACGCTACCGAAAAACAAATGCTGGAGCAATTGCAACTGCTGGTAAAAAAAGGTAAAATCATTTTATTAATTACACACAATACAAGCAGTTTAAGCTATTGCAACAAATTAATTTTGTTAGATGGAAAATAAGCTTAAAACATTGGTAATACTTACGCCAGGGTTTCCGGCAAATGAAGCCGATAGCATCTTTACGCCCCCCCAACAAATATTTGTTAAGGCGCTTAAAGACGCTTATCCTAGTTTAAATATCATAGTACTCACCTTTCAATACCCTGCTATATCAAAAATATATTGGTGGCATGGGGTTAAGGTTATCAGTTTTGGGTCGCCGGGTAATGGGCGTATTCATGGTTTATATACCGGGCTGCGGGTATGGCTAACTTTACGCCGACTAAACAAAAAGCACCATATAATTGGCCTGTTAAGTTTTTGGTTGGGCAAATGCGCATTTATAGGCCATAATTTCGCTAAAAAACATCACCTTAAACATTATACCTGGATATTGGGACAGGATGCAAAAGCCGGTAATAAATATGTAACCCGCATAAAACCCGCCGGCGAATCGCTTATCGCGTTGTCTGATTTTATTGTGGATGAATTTAGCCGTAATTATAATATAACACCCCAACATATTATACCCGTAGGTATTGATACCGCTTTATTTGGTAACGCCCCAACAGTAAAGGACATTGACATTTTAGGCGCGGGTTCATTAAAGCCGTTAAAACAATATACTATTTTTTTAGAGGTTATTGCTGCGCTAAAACCGCGGTATCCTAACATTAAAGTTGTTATTGCCGGTGGTGGCCCGCAGATGAAACAATTACAGCAAATGATTGAAGCGTTGAATATTGAAAACCAGGTAACCCTGCCGGGTTGGCTTGACCACGATAATATCCTGGCAACTATGCAACGCACCAAAATATTTTTACACCCTTCAAGCTATGAAGGTTTTGGCGCCGTTTGTTTGGAGGCATTGTATGCCGGTGCAAAAGTAATAAGCTTTGTAAAGCCTATGAAAGCCATCATCCCTAATTGGTATATAGCAGCAGATAGAACAGAAATGTTAGAGATGACACAGCAACTATTAGCTGATAAAAATTTAAATCATCAGCGGGTATTGCCCTATATTATACAGGATAATGCAAAAGCTATGATGCAATTATTTGAGTGATGAAGCGATGGCTACTATTTTATTCGCGATGGCATTAAAAGATAGATTGGCGTTGAAATATGCCAGGCACTTATCGCGCGTTTGCTGAACATTGAGTTGCCGCGTTTGCTTTAATGCCAATAACAGCGCCCCTTCATTTCCTGCTTTGTACAACAGACCGCAATTGCCATTATCTGTTATCATTCTGAAAGAAAATATATCAGTTACAATGGGAATACAACCGCATGACATGGCTTCGCATACAGCCGTGCCACTACCCTCGTAATGCGATGCTGATATTATATAATCAGCGCTATTATACCAATATAAAAGTTCATGGTTGGGTACCCTGCCAATTAATGTTATCGCAGATGAATCAGCGTGGTTATTTAACAAGTGTATTATCTGTGATAGCAATTCTTCAGTATGATATATCATATACAACCTGGCATCGGGCTCTATAGTAACAAATTTTAAAAAAGCATTGATTGCCGTTAAAGGGTCCTTATTTTCATTAAGCCTGCCTACCCATAAAAACACGGGTTGGCCGGTTATTTTTAGCTGTGCTTTTACAACCCTTTTCTCCACCGGATAAAACACCGATGATACCTCCATTACCTCATGTACTTTTTCGGGGCATGTTATATTGCCCTTACTTACCCAATCCAGCCCCATATCGCGCGAAGCAAATAAATAGGCATCAATACACTTACCTGCCCAACGTTGAATGTTTTTTTTAAATCGCTTAAAGGGCTGTTCAGCATGGTGTTGCACAATTATTTTTACTTTTCCATTTAGTAATAAACGTAGGTGAATTACCTGTAACGGGAAGTGCAGGCCGTGTATGATTACAATATCAGGTTTTAAGGCGGCAATATATTTATTCAATTTAACAGCAGCATAAAAGCGGGAAGCCGGCAAGCGCAAAAATTTATAAATAACATTTTCTTTAATAAGCTCGCCCTCGTAATTTATTTCTTCGATGCTAAAAACTTCGTGATTTTGGGCTATTTTGGTCGGTATATTTGCATAAATTTTAATACGTTCAAGCCACGCCTGAGGGTTATCAAACTCTTTAGTTACAACATAACTAGCGAAAACAAATCTCATAATACATCCTCAATCAATTGTTACAGGCATATCCGGATAATATTTTACTATGCCCCTAATTAAAGAAGGTAAATTGCCTCTTTATAATTTTTGTGGATATAGTTACCCCACTCCACATAGTTATTGTAAATATTACTACCTAACTGCGGAAATAAATCAAAATCGAGCTGATCATGTGCGTTAACCAAGCCGGGCAAGATAATAGCATCGGTAAAATTGAGATGTACTTCCTCATCCACACTTTTATCAATTCGTTCAATTTTATTAGGCTTAACGCGGATAGATACCGGCTGGGTATCATTTATAGTCGTAACATTATTCAGTATCATAGCCACGCCTTAAATGAATACCGTATATCATGTGCGAACCTTTAAATTTTTCGTACACGTGCAGGGCATTTTTAGCGGTGTAATAATGTTTTACTGATTCGTCTACATCACGTTCTATCTTATTAACTACATGAAAGTTATTTTGCGCCAGCGTTTCTTCAATATCCGATATATAATGCACAAAGTTTTGTATTGCTATCTGGCTGTTGTTGTGCTCAAATGTTGTTTTACCTCCAAAAGCAAGGGCATTTGGGTGAAAATCGGTTATAATTATATCCGCCCTGGTTTTTAATATACGACTCCATGCCTGTAATGCCTCGCCAATATTTTCAATATGTGCAACAGCAAGCGTTGACAGGATCATATCATAACTGCCTGTTTCCACATCGTCAAACAGGTTGTTTCTGATTTTTCTGATATGGGCCGTCGGAAATTTTTGATGTAGGCGGCCAAGCATCCCCGCCGAAACATCAAACCCTGTTAAGCCCGCAGGCTGCAGTCTGAAAAGTTTGGGCCAATGCCTGCCGGTGCCGCAGCCAATATCGGCTATCTGCTTGTTGGTAACAGTTACCCGCTGCAACAGCTCCGCTAATATGGCTTCATCCATATCCATCATGAGGTTGCCATGCTGGTCATCATAGTCCTTACACCATAAATCATAAGCCTCGGTTGATGGCTTTTCCCTTACCGGAAAAACATTTTTCAGGATCATATTCTTTAGTGTAGCTATCATAGTTTTTAGGTGAAGAACGAGCGGGGTATCCTGTGCTGGCGCACAGTCGCAAAGCGCTTTGTACAGGATGTTCCCCCTATCGTTCAGTATATTTAAATTACGTACAGTCTCTATTAAAGGTTGCCCACAATTTTTTTATTGGTAAGGCAACCATTGTAAAAACAAGGGCGTAACTACTGTACTATGAATTTTTAGTTAGTTGATTTGGGTTAGGTCAACTATTATTTTCAATAGCGGCGGGCAAAACCCGCCACTATTTTATAAATAGCCGTTATTAAAATGACCATCTTTTATCACCTAAAAACATAAACTATAATAACCAGCAGACAACTACTTAACTTTTAAAGACGTAACGCATATAATGAAGCACCCGAGCCAAATACTTTTTACCCACTCGTACTTTTTAAGGTTTGACCCTAAACAATTGGAATTAGGGCAGCCTTATCCGCCGTTGGGCACCTTGTATGCGGCTGCATTAATGCGCGACCGAGGGTACCGGGTATCTTTATTTGATACGATGTTTACCGATGGCCCTGATGAGGTAAGCGCCGTTTTGGACTATATGCTGCCCAAATTTTTTGTTATTTATGATGACGGCTTTAACTACCTCACCAAAATGTGTCTTACCAATATGCGCCAGGCTGCATTAAGCATGTGTAAAATGGCAAAGGCACGGGGTTGTAAGGTAATTGTTTCCAGCTCTGACGCTACCGATAATTATACAACCTATTTAAAAGAAGGTGCTGATTTTGTGATTATAGGCGAAGCCGAACAAACCCTGCTTGAATTAATTGATCATATCAAAGCGGGAGAAAAGGACCATAGTACCATACCAGGGTTGGCATTTATTAAAGACCATTTACCCTACAAAACAATAGCACGAAATGTAATAAAAGATCTGGATACCCTGCCAATACCTGCCTGGGACCTGATTGATATGGACACCTACCGGCAAAGCTGGCTAAACAATGCGGGTTATTTTTCTTTAAATATGAGTACTACCCGTGGCTGCCCGTTTAAATGTAATTGGTGCGCCAAGCCTATTTATGGCAGTCGGTATAATTCGCGCAGCCCTCAAAATGTAGTGCAGGAATTGAAGCTGCTTACGCAGATTTATGGTGCTGACCATATATGGTTTTGTGACGATATTTTTGGCTTAAAACCGGGATGGGTTGCTGAATTTGCACGATTGGTACAGCAGGAAAATTTAGCAATACGTTTTAAAATACAATCGCGGGCCGACTTGCTAACGGACGTGAATGTTGTAGCCGCATTGGCGGCATCGGGTTGTGAAAATGCCTGGATAGGTGCCGAAAGCGGTTCACAAAAAATATTGGATGCTATGGATAAGGGTATTACCGTGGCCCAGATAAATGATGCTACCCTTGCCATGAAAAAAGCCGGTATAAAGCCATCGTTCTTTATTCAATTTGGTTACCCCGGCGAGGATAAAGCTGATATTGCGCTAACTATTAAAATGATAAATAAATTGCTACCATATGAAATTGGCATATCGGTATCATACCCCCTGCCCGGAACAGTATTTTATGAAAAGGTAAGAGCCCAACTACAGCAAAAAACCAACTGGACCGATTCGGACGAGATGGCACTCATGTTCAGCAATACTTTCCAGCCATTATTTTATAAACAATTACACCGTTACGTGCATCGCAATTATCATAAACACTTGGCCAAAAACAGTTTGTTCAAATTATTGAAGGACCCTTTGCATACCAATGCACGCGTTATAAAAAAGGCATTATCGTTTTTATACTATATCCCCGCCACTTATATTGAACGGTTTAAATTATCGCAACTTGAAAAAACCTGATGGAAGCAGCCATTAGTCATATAAATGAGCGGTGTGCCGCGGAAGCATTTAGCGCACAATCCGGCGTATTCGATGCTATTTATTCGGACAATACTATTGTTAATTATAAGCGCCAAAGGGTACGCGAGCATGTGTTAAAGTATCTGCAGCCTTGCTCAAATATTTTAGAGTTAAACAGCGGCACCGGTGAAGATGCCGTGTTTTTTGCCGGTAACGGCCACCACGTGCATGCCACTGATATATCAGCAGGTATGCAGCAGCAACTAAAAGCAAAAGTCGGCAAACATAGCTTATCGCATATAATTAGTAATGAATTGTGCTCATTTACCCAATTGCATTTGCTAAAAAACAAAGGCCAGTACGATCATATATTCTCCAACTTTGCGGGCCTGAATTGTACGGGTGACTTAGATAAAGTATTGCTATCTCTGCCACAATTATTAAAGCAGGGTGGTAAAGTTACCCTGGTGGTTTTGCCTAAATTTTGCTTGTGGGAATCACTGCTATTATTTAAAGGCAAATTTAAAACAGCTACGCGCCGTTGGTTCAGTAAAAATGGGGTGAGGGCGCATGTAGAGGGCGCCTATTTTAATTGCTGGTATTACAATCCCTCATACATTATTGACACACTTAACCCTTCATTCGAGGTATTGGCTGTTGAAGGCTTATGCACCATTGTCCCACCATCATATCTGGAGGGTTTTGCAGAAAAGCATCCTCGCTTATATAGTCTTTTAACTTTACTGGAAGCCCGTTTTAAAAGTACCCGGCTATTTAGATCAATTGGTGACTATTATATCATCACCCTTGTAAAAAAATAAGTTTTATTGTGCCAGGCTACTGGGTACCTGATGCAAAATATGGGCTATTTTGTTTTCGTATTGGCGCAGCAGGTTTGTTTGAAAAACTTTAGGATCTGGTTTGGCATAATGTTTAGCTGTAGCCATTGCCATAACGCCTCCATGCGCGTTTAATTTTTTAAGCCGGGCTTTTTTAAGCCAGCGGTTTGTAGTGATCTTAAGTAATACATTATCAATATAATTACCTGCGCGGTTATTCAGCATAGTTTCAAAGGCACGTTTTATCAAAGAAGGTTTTAGCGGCTTTGCCGATGATAACCGCATAATTTTATTGGGCAGATAATTACGCGTCCAAGTGTTGGCAGTATAAAAATGCTCAATCACTGCATCGCCTTGCAACGGTATAAGCGTTACAATTTCAATAGCTGTATACAGCGTTTTTTCAACTATCTCTAACTGCTCTTCATCAATATAATAATTCATGCAAAAATAATCCTGCTTATTAACCAGATAGGTTAATTTTTTAAACGCATGCATTAAGGTACGCGCTATCCATAAACGGTTTTTCGCGGTAATAATAAACAGGTCGATATCTGATTTTTCATCAGCAAAATTTTTTGACAATGAACCTGAAATAGCTATGCCGCGCACATATGGAAATTTAATAAGGAGGGTGCTTATTCTTTCGGCAATCTTAATCAACTCGGCAGCTTTTGCATTTCCTTTTATTCGCCTTTCAATAACCGCATAATCATTTTTAAGTGTGTAAAAACCACCAAATTGAAAGATGTGGTGATTACCAACCAGATATTTTATGGCTAAGTCAAATTCGTTTTGGTGATATTTATTTTTCAGAAATAAATTTATTTCTCCCGAGGTTAGCGGATAGTTGAATATGTCAAAATAAGCAAGGGTGGATAATATGTCGTCTTTTATTTCTATCACCGGACTTATGAATTAATCGATATGGTATTATTGCTAAAAACCATAATTGTTGTTGTCTATAATCATGACGTTGCTACTCGGTTTTGGGTTGCCTGTAACCGCAAATAATTATAGTGGTTATGCTTTAACCGAAATACTTTTATCATCTGTAGAAAACATAAAAAACGAAAAGAAAAACGCGTAAAAAAACACACCCTTATCCACATCCAGCAAATTTTCAGAAACGGATACCAACGCTATAAGCAGCATGAAAGTAAAAAATAACAGGTCGTGCTTTTTAACCGCTACCCTAAAACCATATATAAGTGTACACGCATAAACAAGTAAACCCCATATACCCGCTTTGAATAAAAAACTCAGGTACTGGTTATGCGCATTCAGGTTTTTTAAAAACGAGCTGTAATATTTTTGCTTAAAAAAGCTTTCATGCAGCATGGGCACTTCTGTACCTGCGCCATGCCCTATTAAAGGAGCCTGCTTAATAAGTTTAACAGCTTCGCCCCAGCGGGCCACGCGCGGCTCCAGTAATCTGCCCTTGGCAGATGATGAGAGATCTGTGTGAAGATCAGTTATATAACGCTGCCTTAATACTGGTACAGCGTAGATAATTATGCCTATTAAAGCTGTGAAGGATAAAGCCACAAACAGGTACTTTAGACGCCTTTTTTGCTGTAGCAAAAAGTAAGGTATGCCCAGGTTTACAATTAATAGTAATGTGACAAAAACTGATTTTGAGCATAGTTGTATTAAACCTATCACCAAGATAACTGCACATAAAATATACCAGCCACGATTTAGTTTTTGTTTGACTAATATCGAAATGAGATAAATCAGTGCCACAGCTATCTGCATAGAAAAAAATGTGGCGTGCATATCAATAGGTGCCGAAAAATTATGATTGGTAAACGACTGCGAAAAAATAGCGTTATAGGGCAGTCCGTAATGCCTGATGAGGTAAAAAGCATATATATATAAATACACAATAGTAAGCGCGCATACTACGGCAAAACCAAGCAATAATTTAGGCTGATATTTTTTTAGATCGAATGATGTAAGGCAAAACAGTACCGGAAACAGCAATATAGTAACATGTCGGCCCAGCTCGCTATAGGCGTTGGCGGGCTCGGTAGTATAAATTGTGCTAATTGCAGTTATAAAAAATACGGACGTTAGTATTAAATTTCTGACTGTAAATATGGGCTTAACAGAAGCTCGCTTTAAATGAATGAGTAAATGCAGGGCAAAACTTATTAATATTACATGACTAAAAAATCTGTCAAACGGCAGACTTGCCAGCAGAAATGCCAGGTGATAAAAAGTGATTTTATTGGTTAGGCTATCTTGTGTTAATAATATATTTTTCATAATTATTTCTCAGGTAACACTCTAATGCAAACTCCTCGTATTGATCAACAATATTATCCCAATTAAAGTGATGCTTTATTTTGTGCAGGTTATTGGTAACCATACTTTCATGATTGTGCCGCTGTACGTTTTGTACCAGGTTACACACGTCGCCAGCATTTGAAAAATAAAAAGCATCTGTATGTAAAACCGATTGGTTAAAGGGGTTGTTATGCGCGGCAATCAATGCTTCGCTGGCCATTGCTTCCAGTAATGACGGGTTGGTGCCACCAACACTATGCCCGTGAAAATACAGGTAGGAGTTATTTTGTAATAACCGCACCTGCGCGGTATCATAAATAGCGCCTTTAAACTCTATGCGCTCGTCATTTTTAAATTTGTGGGTAATAAACTTACCGAAGCGGTTATCAGTATTACCCAACACTTTAAATTGTCGGCTCGAATTACTGTTATTAAAGCCCTGTAATATGGTTTCAATATTATTCTCCGGTTCCATACGGGCCATCAGCAAAAAATAGTCTTCTTTAGCTGCTTCCTTTGGGGTAAGCTGCTCCCTTTCGCACTCAGAAAACAAGTCAGCGCCATAAGGAATGTAGCGACTGTCTATTTCGTACTTATCGGCCAGGTAGGTTTTAATAATAGATGAATCGGATATATAATACTGGCTGTATTTTACTGCCAGCTTTTCGGCATATTTTAAGAATTTTTGTACGGGTTTGCTGTATTTCGAGCGTTTCCACTCCAGGCCATCCATATTGGTTATAATGGTACTTTGTTTAGGGTATAGCCTTCCCCAAACAGAACTGCTGGTATAGCCCATTATTAAAAGCACATCAAATTTTTGGCGCCGTGCATCCATCAAACAGTTAAGATCATAAACAAATTGCCCGGCTGCGCCCATTATATATTCAGGATCATAACAATGCCTTATTTTTACACCGTTCCAATTATTTGCCTTATAAGGGTGGTTATGTGAGTTATAAACAGTAACGGCATGTCCACGTTTGGCTAACCCCGCTGCAACATACTCAGAGATGTGTTCAAACCCCCCGTAGTGATTGGGTATACCCCTTGTTCCTAATATGGCTATTCGTAGTTTCATATAGCTAATTGATATGCTTTAAGTGTTTGAGCCGCAGCATGGGCCCAGGTATATTTTTCTATTATTGTTTTGCGAAGCGATAGGTTAACGGTTGCCTTAGCGGCTTTTTCAACCGCTTTTAAAATACTTTCGGGCTGGGCAGGGTCGCAATAAAAGGCTTCATTGCCAAAATATTCGCGGGTATCGCCTTTATCTGTTATTACCAGGTTGCAGCCCATTACTGCTGCTTCTACCGAGCTTAGTCCCGTAGTTTCAAACCAACTGGGCAAAACATGCACTTTGGCCTGTTGGTAATATTTTACCAATTTGGCCTGCGGCAAATGATCAATAAAACTCACGTTGGCTGCGGCAATAGCACGGCACCGGTTATAATAAGCCAACTGGTTGGGGCTGTACGCACCAATTATTAATAACCTGAATCGGGTATTATTTAAAGCTTTTATTAAATTGTATTGATTTTTTATTCCTTCAATACGTGCTACACAAAGCACCAGTGTCTCATCCTTGGGTAAAGTGCCATTATATTTAAACATCGCCGGACTTATACCATTGGGTATTACATTATATTTTACCGGGGCGGGGTAAGCCTTTATTACCCTGCGGTATTCCGATTCTGAATTAGGTAATATCCGCTCTGCATTTTTTAATATCTGCAATATGCTTTTGCGCTGCCCCAGCCATATATAAGCAGGGCTTGATAAATGGTCGCGCCCGAGCAAAAAGCGGGCTATTGTTTTTACATACTCGATGCTATTGCCCGGCAGATAGCTAAACAACGCGCCAATACCCGTCCGGTAATGTTTATCATACTCGCTGTAATCAACCAAAATGGTTGATACCACAAACGGCTTTCCGGCTTTTTTGCTATGATATAATATATCTGCCGGGCGTATCAAATTAAAAAAGTGCAGCAGGTCATAATCCTGGTAAGCAATAATTTCGTTGGCTAACTTCACATCCGCCATTACACCAATGGCATTCAACTGCGCCGCGGTTTGCTGTACCTGCACCGTATCTCCACCGGGGGCGTTATATAAAGTCGATCTGGCTATTAATGCTACCTTCATCTTATTACAATCTATTTGGACTTAGTTTATGCATCCAGGTAATCAGTTTTTCGGGCAAATAACTTAACGTATAAAGCAAGTAATTATCCAGCCGTTGCGGGTAAATTTTAATAGCCCGCCAAACATGGCCGCGCGATTTTTGTGGCTGGTAATTATCAGTTAAAAACTTTTTACCGCATAAAGCGTGGTAAGCACTTTCGCGTATTTTTCGCACATCCTGATTTTTAATAATGGCTAATACCTCCTCGCTTTCGTCCTGCGTAATTAAACCGCGTTTAACAGCCCTGCGTTTAAGTGCGCGAAAACGTTTACCGCGCCATTTTTCGTCTATGGTTACTGATGTAGAGTTAAGCCGATATTTTATAAGTGGCTGAGGCAGGTTAAATAATTTACCTGCATTTGCCAGTTTCGTCCACAGTAAATAATCTTCAAAATTGTGGGCATTCGCGGGGTAGCCCCCGGCATAGCAAATACTTTCTTTTTTATACATCACCGCCGGGTGTACAAACGGGCAATAGAAATATAGTTTTTCTACTATTTGCTCATGCGTATGGGCAATGCATTTAAAATTGAACAGGAAATCGCCATTCTCTAAAACGTATTCTACATCGCTGCCTACTAAAATATACTCGGGGTTGTTTTGTAAAAACCGCAACTGCTTTTCCAGCCGTTGCGGATAACATACATCATCAGCATCAAAGCGGGCTATGTAAGGGGCACGAGAATGCTTTAACCCTGTATTCAATGCTATGGCTACCCCTTGGTTGGGCTGGTCAATAACAATTATCCGCTCGTCATTGTACTCATTAATAATGTTCAGCGTATTGTCGGTCGAGCCATCGTTTACTATAATAAATTCAAAATCGGTATAGGTTTGCTCCAAAACAGAGTCAATAGCCTCTTTTATATACCTTTCCGCATTATAGGCAGGCATTAAAACAGTTATGGCCGGTTTACTTTGCATAATCAACCTCCCTGCTTTGCCCTTCTTTGATATCCAAAAAAAGCAACAGCTCAAACAGTATTATTATAGATAGCTGCTCAAACCAATAGTCAATAAAAAATACCATCAGCATTAAAACCATTATGGGTATACCATAAGTAAGTGGTTTATAATGCCTGGCAAAAAACCATATATAGCTGGTAAACAAGGCTATCAAACCTAACAGGCCGTACTCAGCCAGCATTTGGTCGTAAACAGAAAAAGGGCTGTTTGTTAACGAATGAAAATCTCCACGCCTGCTAAAAAATTTTAAGTACAGGTCGAGATGATTATGCTCAAAATCGGGGTTGATATAAATGTATCTGGCTGGATATCCGCCCGTAACACCTATGCCACTTACCCTAAATGCCAGCTTTGACGAAAAATTACCAGCACCGCTACCGGTCAGTATTTTACCGGGATGCTGCTTTAAATAATTAAACGTTTGCATCATACCGGTTACCTTACCCGGTTTTGAAAAAGCAGGATTGGTTTTTGTGGCTAAAGGCAGTTCTTTTTTATGCGTGCTTATAAACTTAAGCAACGGTACCTGAGCCACAGGCGTGGCTACACTGCCCTGATATAATGGTACATGTAAATAGGGTTTAGGTATATATACCTGCCCGGCATCGGTTATAAAAATTGCCTTTTTTGCAGGCGGTGCTTGAGGTTTTGTTGTTTTAAGAGCCCTCATACTATCCAGGTAAAGCATGGCCATTTTTTGTCGCTTTTCTTCCCAATTTAACACACTATCGGGCCGTTGGGTAAGGGGTAATGCTAATGTATCAGGCTTTATACGTTTGCTTTTAACATTAGCCATTTTTTTAAAAGTTTCAATAACATAGCGATCATTTTGCGGTGATATTTTGGCCATAAAAACCACAAAAAACATACCGCACACCATTAGCAGGCTTTTTTGATCTTTATCACTTTTAAAAATAAACAGGTATATTAAAATAACCAGGATTACCAGATTAGTAAAATTACTGCCTGTTAATAGCAATACCACCATACACAGCAATAACATCACCGGCTTGCGGCGTATAAAAAAATATAAAACACCAAAAGCATTAATTATGGCATTGGTTGTTGAAGTATCAAGTGTTAGTCCTTTAATATAATCGCCGGTGCTTAAAAAGTATTTTTGATATTCTCCCTGGTAGGTATATGGGTTAATAGTGCCGGTTTCGACAACTATGACAGCCAGGTTAAAAAATGAGATGATGATATTAATAATAAAAAATACCAGCAGCGTATTATGAATAGATTTGACATCATTTTGCTCTACTGCTAATTTAACCTGGTGGATAGCCAGTATACACAGCAGCCAGAAAAATACACCCATAGCTATAACCGGCAAATAATTAGGGGCAGCGTAGCTTTTGTTAATAAAAACATTAACAACTGCAATAACTATCATAAAAGGATAAAACAATGGCAGCCTTGAATTTTTAAAACTGAACCCAAACTTAAAATCAAACTGCAGGATATAGATTAATGCTATTGCCGGGATTTTTACGGCAAGTTTTACATTTAAAAACAACAGCAACAACAATAGTAATTTCCAATCGGCAAAGCCTTTCAGCTTTTTAAGGTCGAAAAAAGTAGCGCTGTTGTTCATTCTTACTATACTTTAAAAGTATTTAGGGAGAGGACACAATTAGCCCCATTTACTATAAAAGATTACGGCTTGAACAAGGTATTGGTTGCCTGAAGGATTGGCGCTTTTTAACTATTTTGAGGTAACGAATTACCTCCATGAAAAGATTTTATGGGATGTAATATAGCGCCTAATTGTGTTTTATCGGCAAAACTTAGTTGCCGGGTAATGATCAATAAAATAAAATAAATACTTATGCAGCATGGAAATATAAGCCATGCATTTAAATACCCGCCCCTAACGGCAAAAACAGCGGCTAATGCACAACCAAGGCACACTATTAATTGCTGTAAACTGTTGTTTAACCCGGCAATATTATTTTTTTTGAGGAAGAAAAGATTTTGAGCGAGGCATGACAATAAAAAGCCGGCGGCGGCACCTTCGTTTTTATAAAGCGGTATCAGTATAATATCCGCGGCTATATTTATCAGTAAGGTTAAGATAAATGAGCGTAATATCATTTTTAGCTTACCCTGCGCAAAAAACAACGTCCATAAAAAGTTTTGCAGGTACATTAATGGTATACACAAACTCAAAATAAAGATGGTTACCGAATTAACCGCGCCGTATTTTCCGGCTGTTAGGGTGTCAATAGCCGGAGCCCAATATATATTGAGCAGCAAAACTGTAAAGCCTGCTATAACAAGTTCCATCTTCAATAAAAACTTTAAGCGGCCTACATCAAAATTATCCTGCTTAAAAAGCCTGGTAAAGTATGGAATAAGTAATGGCGCAATGGCCAATAATGGCAGTGTAGCCATTTCAAAAACCTTGTAGGCAAAACTATATTCAGCCAGTTTTACGGTTGATAGCAGAAACCCAACAAATATCCAGTCTAATCGGGCCAAAGCCGCAGCAATTATCACCACACCGCTCTGTGGGATAGCCTCGTGTAACAGTTGGGCATAAGCGCCTTTATCCCATTTAAAAGTTAAAGGTACATCTGTGTTTTTTTTAAACAAATAAATACCTGCCAGCAACTCAATACCATCTCCGGCAATAAATATACTGATGATGTAGGGCAGGGTTACCGCATGTAGCAGCACTAAAACAACCAGACAAATACAACGGATGAAATTAGAAATTACCAGCATGCGGGCCAGTAATTTAAACCGCTCCATACCGCTGACTATTTGTTTAAACGGGGTCGAAAAAAATATAAGCAGTTTGCCTATCCCTATAAGCAGTATTAAATTATAAATGTTATTGGCGGGAATAATGAGCCATCCAACAAGCAACAAACCGTAAAAAATACCACCGGCTATTAATACATGAAACAGGTATAACGAGAGCATTTGCCTGGCAGATGCGCCACCAGCAACCCTTTTTATAATTAACTGATCCATCCCTAAAGTAAGTATGTTAAATACCGCCAGTAAAATGGCCAATGCCAGGTTTAGCTGCCCGAAGTTGTTTTTATTTAGCGTTGCAGATAAAGTGTAGAATATGCCCAACCCCAGTAATTGGTTACTAACCAGTTGTAGGGTATTGGCAGATAGGTTTTGTACAATTTTGGTTCTAAGCAGCATAATGGCTAATATTCAACCGCCAAATCATGTTTAACGTATTCTTTTTTCTTGTCGGCGCCTTCTAATTGGTTAAGATAATGATATTTAAGCCACCTGTTTTTATAAATGGTTTTGGCAATGTCCCAACCCTCGCGGCCATCTAAAAAGCCAAGTAGCAAAATGTAGTTTTTAAAAAAGCTAAACAGCGGCGACAGATACATATTTACCAGGTTTGCTTTTTTGCCGCTTTGGTAATATTTGGATGCACTCAATTTGGCATAATAAACCGCCTTATTAACACATTCAAGGTTGTCTTTTACCGAGTAATGGTTAATATGGCCCGTAAGTATTTCGGTTTTAATATGCTTTGGTAATACCAGTGTTTCATGCACCAGCGGTTCTGACCAACGCACCTGCCGACGGTTAAACAGGCGGATATGATGATCGCGTCCCCAGTTGCCAAAACGAATACGTTTTTTACCAAAGTACGACCTGAATTTTAAATCATACACCACATTTTCATCTTCCAGTTTCAGGTCGTACATAGCTAATACCAACTCAACATCGGGTATCTCATCAGCATCAATGCTTAATATCCAGTCGTGCCGGGCCAATTCAACACCTTTGTTTTTATTAGCACCATACCCTCCCCATGCTTTTTGGTATACCCTGCACCCGTTTGATAATGCTATGCCCTCTGTATCGTCGTCGCTATCATTATCAATAACTATAATATCATCCGTTATTAACCTGGCGGCATTAATGCTTTTAGCTATAACTTCAGCTTCGTTTTTGGTAATAATAACTACAGAAACAGGGATCATTTGCGTATACCGTTATTGAGTAAAAATTAAACTATATATTGTTAGGGGTATCATCATCACGGTATAAAAGAGTAAAAGGTTGCCTTTAAGTGTTGATATTTTATATTTATGATCATCTTATTTTTCTACAGCTAATTAATTATTTTGATTGTCAGATTGTTATACTAAATTTATGTATGCAGGCAACCTTTTGTTATTAATCATCGTGATACTGTACAAAAGGTAATATCACCAGGTTTTAACCCACAATGGTAGAAGAAGATTTACATCAACTGATACAAGGCTGTATTAAGCAGGACAGAAAATGTCAGAAAATGCTGTATAAGGCATTTTATGGTTTTTCTATGGCTATATGTCTGCGCTATGCCAGCGATCGCGATGAAGCAGCCGGGGTATTGAACCAGGGATTTTTTAAGGTTTTTACCAAAATTGAAACCTTTGATGCCGACCGCCCATTTAAAGCCTGGCTTGGCCGTATAATGACCAATGTTTCTATTGATCATTATCGTGCCAATCTTAAAATGGCCTACTCGGACGATCTGGAAACCGCAGAGCACCTGGATGACGGCACCTATACAGACAGCAATTTGAATTATAATGACTTGCTGACCATGGTGCAAAAATTGCCACAGGCATATCGTACGGTATTTAACCTTTTTGCTATTGACGGGTACTCGCACGAAGAGATTTCAGACATGCTGAATATAAATATAGGCACCTCTAAATCAAATCTTTTTAAAGCGAGACAGAAATTAAAACAAATGATATTAACAGCAGATTCGCCGGCCAATGACAAAAAATACGGCAGCGGAACTGATTATGCACCAGTAGTGGCCATAAATGCTTCGCCTGTTGGGCCGGTGTATTATAGTAATGGAATCAGAGAATGAAAAACGAACAAGATATAGATAAACTTTTCAGGCGCGGGCTTACCGATCCGGTTAATGAAACCGGTTTTAGGGAAGACGACTGGGATAACCTTGAGCAACTGCTTGACGGGAATAAAAAGCGCCGCGGAATGGTTTATTGGCTGCCTGTTATAAGCAGTGTAGCCGCTATGCTATTGTTACTGTTAGGTTGGTGGTTGTTTAAGCCACAGCAAACTAATAGCGGACAAAAACCGACACAAATGGCAGTAGTTACGCACCCAAAACAAATACAAAAGCCTGATACAGCAAGCGGTTTAACCAATAGCACGGCCCCGGCAAAAGTTATTGCACCAAATACCGATATAGCCCAAACAACCGTTAAAGCTATTAAACCGATTCATAATACAATAGCTATAAATAAACAAGATGTTTATGCGGATAACTTAGTTAATAAAAGAAAGGTAAGCACTAAAAACAAAACAAATCCCGGTGAAGTTACCGCGCCATCCAGTATTACAACAATGCCAAATAACCAACCGGACATTAATGGTACCGGCGCCGACCAATTGGTTGCTTTTAACACAGATATTAGTATTGACGCCAGTACTGCCAGCAGGCAATACATAAGCACCGTTAGTCCATCAACACATGAAATTGAAAATAATGATTATGCTAAAATATTAGCAGCAAAGCGTAATAAAATTATAACAACATCAAGCATAGCGCATCCGCAATTTGCACTAACTGTTATGGGTGCGCCCGAAATAAATGGGGTAAACTCGTTTGCCAGTGGTAAAACAGGCACCAGCGCCGGTTTATTATTTTCGGTAAATATGCATAAGATTACCATAAGTACCGGAATTGGGTACGCTAAAAAGCCTTACAATACCTCTTTTGAAAATTACCATAGCACAGGCTATACTTTTAAAACCTATCCTATTAATGTATTGGCCGATTGCCGCGCTATTGATATACCATTAAATATAGATTACCAGGTATTTAATAAACATCAAAATAAAATAAGTGTAGGTACAGGTGTATCATCCTATTTAATGATGCATGAAAGTTATAATTACGATTATGCCGACCCTACCGCCAGGGGGCCTCGCAGTTATACCATAGCATCGCCGGGCAGATACCTATTCGGGATATTAAACCTTGAGGCTACTTATCAGCGGCAACTTAATTCAAAAGTGGGCGTAACTGTACAGCCTTATTTAAAACTACCACTTACCAACATCGGCGCAAGCCAGGTAAAGCTGCAATCGGCAGGTGTGGCACTAGGTTTAAGCTGGAACATAAATTCATTGACAAAACCGTAGCATTATGAAACATATCATTATTATTTTACTTACCTGGATGAGCATCAACCAGGCGGGACAGGACCTTTATGCTTGTAAAAACGCCGATATAAGCCTTTTTTCATCAGCGCCGATAGAGGACATAGCCGCCAATACACAAACTGGCACATCGGTATTTAATGCCACAACCGGCGATTTGGTATTCAGTGTAAATATTACCTCATTTAAATTCAAAAAATCGCTGATGCAGGAACATTTTAACAGCGATTATCTGGAAAGCGATAAATACCCAAAGGCTACATTTAAAGGTAAAGTACAGGAGCATATTGATGTTACCAAAAACGGCAGTTACCCCATAACCGTAGTTGGTGAGTTGGATGTGCATGGAGTTAAGCAAAATCGCAGTATACCCGGTACCCTTACGGTAAATAACGGCACAATAACCATGACATCTGAGTTTATGGTAAAATGTGTTGAC
>NZ_JBDTJZ010000186.1:0-6122 GCF_039935595.1 Mucilaginibacter sp.
CGCCTATATCTTCCAATAATTTTGCATCGCCCAAACCTTTTATTTGTATCCAGTGCGTATGGTTCTTGCATTTTTTTAACTGATCCAGCACCACTTTGATGTTTTTTCCGGTATCGGTAACCAGCTCTTTATCGTTATACGAAAAGATATTAATATGCGGCGCCATCGCGTCTTCAGCGATATTTATCAGGCCCGGACTATCGCCAACATTGCCATCTCTTCGACGGGGTCTATATTTTACTCGTTTTATGCGCTTTTCCATTATAAAAAATTAATAGTTTGGGGCCCCTGGTTAAAAAGCAGGTCAACTATACTCAAGTTCTTCAAAAAGCCCTTACGTTCTTCAAAAACCTGGAAATAAGGTTTTTGTTGCATAACCGTTTCTTTTTTTGCCGACATGGTATTACGCAGGTCAATAAGTTCCGGGTATTCTTTTTCGTAAGAATTTGTATAAATAATATTTAGCGGCAGTTTAATAAGCTTGAGCGCCAGATTTAAAAGTTCTTCATTATAATCAAATAAATAGGTGTATCTGTTTTCATAAAACCGTACAAAATCATCTTCGTAATATTCAAAATATGCCGAACGCCGATAGCACGATTGTAAACTCATCCAATGTAGTCGCTGCCACCTAAAATCATAACTTATCTTCACATCCTTACTTAAGGTATGCACTTTTGAGCCTTTTACAACCGGAACAACTATGGTTAACAAGCCATCGGGCGAGTAGATGTTTGCCCGGTTACGGTAGGTTTGTTTTGGGAAGAATTCTTCCTTTTCTATCAGTATATCAGGTTTATAATACTTTAGTTTTGTAAAGTATTCAACCGGTGGCAGATAAAACATAGGGAACACAGCGCCTTTCTCGATCATATATTTTATGTTTGCAGATAAAATTCGTCGAAAATAATGATAAAAAAAGGGCTTTTTAGGTTAGGGATATTCTTTTTATACCTGATCTCGTTATTACCCTTTTGGATATTATACCTTATTGCCGATTTTTTATTTGTTGTATTGTATTACCTGGTAGGCTATCGCCGTAAGGTTACACAAGAAAACCTGCGCAATGCCTTCCCTGAAAAAACACAAAAAGAACGTGAGCATATAGAAAAAGAATATTATAAGTACCTGGCCGACCTGATAGTTGAAACCGTAAAAATGATCAGTATATCAAAAGCCGAAATGCAGCGCCGCGTGGTGCCAACTAATCCTGAAATTATACAACATTATTTTGACCGGGGGAAAAGTATAAGCGCGGTTGCGGGTCACTACTGTAACTGGGAATGGGCAGGCAGCGAGTTTAGCATAGCTAACCCTTTGTTTATTATTTACAAACCATTAAATAACAAGCTATTTGACGAGTTTTTTAAAAAAGTACGGGCAAAGTTTGGCGGTGTACCTATAAGCATGAAGCAAACGCTGCGCACCATGCTTCAACACAAAAATGAATTAACCGTTACCGTTTTTGCCGGCGACCAAACCCCTGTACGCGAGGATACTAATTACTTTACTGATTTTTTAAATCAGCCAACGGCTGTATTTTTAGGGATAGAAAAAATAGCCAAAATGATAGACTCTGTAGTGATATTTTATGATATGCGCCGGGTTAAAAGAGGATATTATACTTATACTATTGTACCTTTGACTGAAAATGCCAAAGAAACTGCGCCGCATGAAATTACAAACGCGCATGTTAAATATTTAGAAAGCATGATTAACCGGGAACCTCAGTATTGGCTATGGTCGCACCGCAGGTGGAAGTTTAAGCCGGAGGATATACATTAATGGAACAATTACCTAAAGTTGCAATTGTTATTTTAAACTGGAACGGCCTTAAATATTTACAGGAGTTTTTGCCTTCGGTAATGTCATCACAATGGGATAACCTGGATGTTATTGTGGGCGATAATGGCTCTACCGATGCTTCGGTTGAATATATTTCCCAAAACTACCCCGGTATCAGGATCATACTTAACGGCGAGAATTACGGTTTTACGGGAGGATATAATAAAGTATTGGCCCAGGTAGATGCTGATTATTATATCCTATTAAACTCGGATGTACAGGTTTACCCCGGTTGGATAAAGCCTGTTATTGATTTGATGGAAAGCGACCCCCTTATAGCTGTAGCCGCGCCCAAAATAAAATCATACCAGCAAAAAGACCATTTTGAACATGCCGGTGCAGCCGGTGGGTTTATTGATAGTTTTGGCTATCCGTTTTGTCGCGGGCGCATATTTTACCAGATAGAGGAGGATAGGGGCCAGTACGAACAATCAGACGAGGTTTTTTGGGCATCGGGCGCGGCCATGTTTATTAAAAAGAAATGCTGGGACGAAGCACACGGCTTTGACGACCGTTTTTTTGCGCACATGGAAGAGATTGATCTTTGCTGGCGGTTAAAAAACAAAGGATATAAAGTGATGTACTGCGCGCAATCAGAAGTGTTTCACTTGGGCGGCGGCACATTAAATACCGAAAACCCTTTTAAAACATACCTTAACTTTAGGAACAACTTGTTATTGCTGCAAAAAAACCTACCATTTTGGCGGGCACTGGTAGTTATAACTGCCCGTTATTTTATGGATCTGCTGGCCATATTCAGGTTTTTAACCGAAGGTAAACGTAAGGATGCCTGGGCGGTTAGCCTGGCGCATCAAAATTTTGTGCGCCACATGTTTAAAACCGGCCATCGTGATATTGATCCTAAACACAATCAAAACGGTATGTATAGAGGTTGCCTGGTATGGGATTTCTTTGTTAAAAAGAAACACACCTTTTCGCAGTTGGATAAGGGGAAGTTTTATAAATAAAAACGTTATAAATTGTCATTTCGAACATAGTGAGAAATCTATGCATTGATTTTCTCGTGTATAGATTTCTCCTCGTGCCTCGTTCGAAATGACATGGCTTATTATTTCGCCAATAAACTTTCCACAGCCAACCTATATGAATCTAACCCAAACCCTGCGATCACCCCTTTGCAATTGCGGGCCAGCATAGATTGGTGCCTGAATTCTTCACGCTTGTAAACATTGGATATATGTACCTCAACAACCGGTGTATTAATGCCGGCAATAGCATCGGCAATAGCAACCGAGGTATGGGTATAAGCCCCGGCGTTCATTACAATACCGTCATAACTAAAACCAACTTCGTGCAGTTTATTAATAAGTTCGCCTTCTACATTACTTTGGTAGTAGGTTATATTAATATCGGGGTATCGGGCTTGTAATTCCTTTAAATAAGTTTCAAACCCGGTATCACCGTAAATTGATTTCTCGCGTACGCCTAATAAGTTTAAATTAGGGCCATTGATAATTTGTATATTCATTAGTTCAAACTTAGCTATAAATCATTTAAAACTAAAACTCATTGAATTGGCAGTCGGCAATAAAAGGTTTTCAGGCCTATTTAAAACTGGAAAGATCACTTTCAAAAAATTCAATTGAGGCTTATACCCGCGATATTGGGCGCTTGTATGAATATACCGATACGCTGCCCGAAAAGATCAACCCCGAACATATTACCCTCGCCCATCTTCGTCAATTTATAAATTGGGTGGTTGAATTGGGTATGATACCATCATCGCAGGCCCGTATTTTATCGGGCATTAAGGCTTTTTACAAATACCTGTTAATGGAGGACATGATTGTGTCCAATCCGGCCGAGTTATTAGAATCACCCAAAATACAACGCAAGCTACCTGATACATTGAGTTATGAGGATATTAATAAAATGATTGAGGCGATCGATCTGTCAAAACCCGAAGGAGCACGTAATAAGGCTATATTGGAGGTTTTGTATGGCTGTGGATTACGGGTATCTGAACTAACCGAGCTTAAACTATCAAACCTTTATCTGGATATTGAATTTATAAAAGTTACCGGCAAGGGCAGTAAGGAACGTTTAATACCTATTGGGGGCGCAGCCATTAAAGCTATTAAAATATGGATAGAGCAGGTGCGTGTGCATGTCCCCATAAAAAAAGGTGAGGAGGATATGGTTTTTTTAAATCGCCGGGGCAGCAGGCTTAGCCGTATGTATATTTTTATGGTGATCAAACAGTTGGCGCAAATAACCGGGATAAAAAAAACAATTAGTCCGCATACCTTTCGCCATTCGTTTGCTACCCATTTGGTTGAAGGTGGGGCCGATTTGCGCGCCGTACAAGAAATGCTGGGCCACGAAAGCATTACCACTACCGAAATTTATACCCATTTGGATAGGGAGTACTTAAAAGGCACTATCAGCCAGTTTCACCCGCGTAATTAACAGAATTTTAGTGTTTGGGGTGGTTCTTCTCTCGCTAAACAGAACACCTTTTATTTTTATTAAAATATGGTATAATAAAATAACGCAGATACTTTTTAATAAACTTTATTTAGCTAAATTAGCCTTCCATAACCCTTTATACCTAATAATCGATGAAAATAACGTCTAACAATTCAACAGCGCGTGCGCTGTTAACTTTAATTGCAGTAATTGCCGGTTTTACAATAAGCCTGGCACAAACCAGGGTACTGGTGTATACCAAAACGGCAGGTTATCATCATGCCTCAATAGCAGTAGGGAAAGATGCTATTATTAAACTGGGCAATG
This sequence comes from Mucilaginibacter sp., assembly GCF_039935595.1. Taxonomy (GTDB): domain Bacteria; phylum Bacteroidota; class Bacteroidia; order Sphingobacteriales; family Sphingobacteriaceae; genus Mucilaginibacter. The sequence goes on from NZ_JBDTJZ010000186.1 coordinate 4,603, forward strand.
CTAATGGTTTTGCAGTTGATACCACTTCAGATTCGACCAGGATAGTTGAAAGTAACCTTAAAAAATATGCGGCTGTGGTTTTTTTAAGTACCACCGGAAATATGTTAAGCCCTTACCAGGAGGTTGACCTGGAAAGGTTTATACAAGCGGGGGGCGGTTTTGTAGGTATACATGCTGCTGCCGATGCCGGGTACGACTGGCGCTGGTATGGCCGGTTGGTAGGCGCTTATTTTGATAGTCACCCACGGCAGCAACAGGCTACTATAGATGTGGTGGATAAAAATGATATATCAACCAAAATGCTGCCCGAACACTGGTCGCGCAAAGATGAATGGTATAACTATAAAATGATAAATCCGGATATTCATGTATTATTGAATTTGGATGAAAAAAGCTATACGGGTGGCAAAAACGGTGCTAATCACCCCATTGCCTGGTATCATGATTTTGATGGTGGCAGAGTCTGGTACACCGGCCTGGGTCATACAGATGAATCATATAGTGAAGACCTGTTTTTACAGCATTTATTAGGTGGTATAAAATATGCCATAGGCAATAATGTAAAGTTAGATTATAAAAAAGCTAAATCACAACACGCGCCCGACGCCAACAGGTTTACAAAAACAGCCTTGGTTACAGGTGCTTTTTATGAGCCTACTGAGATGACCATTTTACCTAATCTTGATATTATAATTGCGCAACGCAGGGGCGAGATATTGTTGTATAAAAACAGTACTCACAAATTAACGCGTGCTGCTATGCTAAACGTGTATGCTGTAGCAAGTGTTAAAGGGGTTAATGCCGAAGAAGGCGTGCTGGGGATACAAAAAGATCCTGATTTTGCAAAAAACCATTACATATACGTTTATTACAGCCCTGCTGATACGTCGGTTAACCGCTTATCGCGTTTTAAATTCGAGAATGATGTTATTAATCTTAAATCAGAAAAAATTGTGTTGCAGGTAGCCTCACAACGCCAGATATGCTGCCATACCGGTGGCTCAATAGCGTTCGGTAAAGACCACACCTTATTCCTTTCTACAGGCGATAATTCAACACCTTTTGATGAACCTAACCCCAAAGGACGACCTAATATTAACGCTTTTGCCCCGCTAGATGACAGGCCGGGTTATAAACAATGGGATTCCAGGCGATCAGCCGGTAATACTTATGACCTGCGCGGAAAAATATTACGGATAAATATACAGCCGGATGGTAGTTATACCATTCCAGAAGGTAATTTATTTAAGCCGGGCCAGGCTCATACACGCCCCGAAATTTATGTAATGGGCGACCGTAACCCATACCGTATTTCAGTTGATAAAAAACGCGGATTTTTATATTGGGGAGAGGTTGGTCCTGATGCTAACGACGATAGCCTGGCAACACGCGGCCCACGTGGTTATGACGAATTTAACCAGGCACGCAAAGCAGGCTTTTTTGGCTGGCCGCTTTTTATAGGCCCAAATATTCCTTATCATGAATACAATTTTGATACCGGCAAAACAGGTATACGGTTT
>NZ_JBDTJZ010000187.1:0-9303 GCF_039935595.1 Mucilaginibacter sp.
CCTACCGCATTTATAAAGAAACCGCTACAGAAGAACTTAAAAAAACCCATATTATAGATCACGATTCATCTACTTATGGCGGTTCGGGTAAAAAAACCGTTATTTTGGATGTTAAAAATGTGGATGTTATCCCCGAAATTGTAGGCTGCTCTATCGCTTTGCGCAAGGGCGAAGAACAGGCATCTGGCAACTTTTTTATCCTGAGCTGTGGTTTCGGTACATTTGAATCGGTGTTAAGTATGGATTCGGGCGTGGTTGAGCAAAGTATGATCAGTACACATGGCTTACGTTATGCCATCAACTACATGATCAATGAGTTATCTAAAAATCATTACCTGGAATTAAGAACTGCGCATACATTGGATGAGGCTTTCCAAAAGGGCCATTTGTTTATCGACAAGAAAAATGTTGATGTAAGAGAAATCCGCAAAAATGCGTTAAAGTCATATTACAACGAGGTTATCTCGCCAAACCTGCGTAACGTAATTACCGATAAAAACTTGAGCCGCGCCAACAAAATATACTTATGCGGTGGCGGTATGTACTACCAGGATCTGGTAGATTGTTTTAAAGCTGAGTTTGGTGATGTAGCACAAATTGAAGTAGTAAGCGATCCGGCTGCATTGGCAAGTAAGGGTTACGCTTTAAACTCATTACGTATATCAGGCGGACTTGAAAAATCTTCAATTGGGATTGATATCGGTAATTCAACAACTGTTGTTACCCGATTTGCGGCCGAACAATAAGTAAATGCTAAAATTTTTCAGGAAGGCACCGCAGAAGCCGGTAATAAACTCTTTGAGTAATATTAACGCTTTGGTGATGGAGGGAACTGACTACCTGTCTGACAGGGTGATTTTTCTTGACCAAAAATTAACGGGAAATTTATTTTGTTCCGAAAATATTTTCATCGAAAAAGATGGCCGTTTAGACGGTAATATATGCTCCAAACATTTAGTTGTAGGGGGTGTTGTAAACGGTAATATATCAGCAACCGAATTGCTGGAGATAACCAAAACCGCTGTTATAAAAGGGAAGGTACGAGCTACATCAATATGTATTGAACCGGGTGCGATTGTAAATGGCGCAATAACTATTGGCGAAGACAAAGCAGCAATTACCACACTTGCCCAGCGCATAAAAAAACATACAGCCGAAGAATATGCTGAGGCAAGGGCGCTGGATGAAGCCGCTATTGCCGCAGCGAACAACCCTATAACGGTTGAAACTAAACAGGAACCCGAACCACAAGTTATTAAGCAGCCTGAACAAAAGCCAATTGTTGCTGAACAGAAAGTTGAACCTAAAGAGGCACTACAGGTTAAAGAAGAATCTAAACCCATTGTTACACCACCGCTTCCCGCTGCCGAACAAATTATAAGTGACGAACCGGTTAAAAAGCCGGCATCAACACCAACTCCACGACCATCAGATAAGCCTAAGGATGATAATAATATTCAACGTTGGTGGTAACTTTATGCCGATTTTTTAGCTTTAGTAGTTTTTGATTTTGGCACTTTAACCTCGGCTACAGATAATTCGGCTAATACAGTTTTACCACCTTTGACCACCTGGCCAATTTCTACATTAACTTTGGTACCTAAGGGCAAAAAGAGGTCAACACGCGAGCCAAATTTAATAAAGCCAAATTCGGCACCCTGCTCTACCACATCGCCTTCTTTTACGTACCAAACAATACGGCGGGCCAAAGCCCCTGCAATTTGGCGGAACAATACCTGCACGCCGTTGCTATTTTCAGTAACAACGGTAGTGCGCTCATTTTCTGTAGAAGATTTTGGGTGCCAGGCTACCAAATATTTACCCGGATGATATTTAAAGTATTTAACCACACCACTAATAGGGTTACGGTTAATATGCACGTTTATGGGCGACATAAAAACAGACACCTGTATGCGCCTGTCCTTTAAAAACTCGGGTTCATCGGCTTCTTCAATTACTACTACTTTACCATCGGCAGGGCAAAGTACCAGCGTTTCATCTTTATCTATTTCAATATAGGGATTTCGGAAAAATTGCAGTATGATAATAAACAGCGCGAAAGAAAATATATACACTAACCACTTTACAAAAATGGCAGCAGGAAAGTAAAATTGTATAAATGCATTTAAAACAAATATGAACAGGATGCACAGTGCTATAGATGTATACCCTTCTTTATGGATGGTCATTTTTTTCATGGTTAGGCAAAATTACTATTTTATGATTATGAAATACACATATAAATAAGTGTATACAATAGGTGCCGCAATAAGCAGGCCATCAAAACGGTCCAGCAAACCACCGTGCCCGGGTAGTAAACCGCCTGAGTCCTTTACATCAATGCTGCGTTTAAACATGGATTCTACTAAGTCGCCAAGGGTGCCAAAACAGCTTATTAATACGCCAACAATAACCCATTGTACCGGAGGTATGTCAGCAAAATAATGGCTTATCCATAATGCAGCACCGGCAGTTATCAACATACCCCCAACAAACCCCTCCCAGGTTTTTTTGGGGGAATGCCTTTCAAACAACTTGTGTTTACCCAGTTTGCTGCCTACTAAATACGCGCCGGTATCATTGGCCCAAAGCATTAGTAAAAAAGCCATTGGGAAGTGAAAGGTGAAGCCCCCGTTTATATAGCCCAAAGCATGAAAAAAAGTAAAAGGCACTACAGTAAAAAAAATACCTAAGTAGGTGTATGCTATATTGGTAAATGGCGCGTCGTGCTTTTTAAAAAGCTCTTGAATAAATATAAAGCTTAATACCACCGGTAACAAAACGGGCAGACCGGTATGAAAAGCATCATGATGATAGTTAATAATTGCATAAACCAAGTATATCATCACCCCGCCTAATAGTCCGGTGGCCAGGTTGGGTTTAATGCTGCTTTTTTTAACGTTGCTGTAAAACTCCCACAGGCAAAAAGCACCAAGCACTAAATAAAATACATCAAACACATACTGCCCCAGTAAAACCGAGCCCAGCATCACTATAATAAAAAAGAAGCCGGTTATGGCGCGTAGTTTCATAAATTAAAATTGGTTTAGGGCCATTATCTCCACAGCCTTGCTAAAATCTTCCTGGTGAATATAAACCTCAATGGCACCAAATGATCGGTAAGCTGAGTCCTGTTTGTTAAGTAACACGGCATCAATACTGTTTTCAATAAGCACTTGCTTCACAATCTCAGCGCGGTAAAAATCTGTTGAAGTAAAAATTTTGATCCAGTCTTTTTCCATTAATCTGCCTGGGGTTGCTTGTTGCCCAACGCTATATATTGGTACATATATAGCAAAAATACTACAATTATCAGGCTAAAAAGGTAGCCGCTGTAATTAAACAGGTGTTGGTCATCGGGGTTTATCGTAATTTTTTTATGCTGATATAAATAGGTTACCACTACGGCGGTGCCGTTGTTTATAAAATGCCCCCATACTGCCGGCCATATACTTCCGCTCCAAACTACCAGATAGCCAAAAAGCACACCCAGCATTAATCGGGGTAAAAAGCCAAAAAACTCCATGTGGAAAGCGCTGAACAGGATGGCGGTTATCCAAATAGCAGCGTGATGGTTTTTTGTCCAGCGGGTAAATATGGTTTGTATTACTCCCCTAAACATAAATTCTTCGGCAATAGCAGTTAGCAGGCCAACCAGCAAAACATTTTTTATCATGCTGCCCAGGGTTTTCATTTGCAGCAATACGGTGGTCATTTTTTGGCCGATATCTTCTTTTTCACGCATCCAATCCTGCACAGGTTTTAGCGAGCCGGTAAGGTTTAGTTTTTGATTGATGTTGCTTAACAGCTCTATTAAAGGCGAGGATATAAACATGATGCAAAAAACCAGTACAATTAATATCCATGGAAAATTAACAGCGGGTTTCAAATAATCCTGCGGGTCTTTAACAATTACATAGGCAAAAAATACAGGGGCAGCAAATAGCGGAATGGTGGTGCTGATGATCTGTAATATCCATAAAGCGTTAATGGCATCGGGCGATGATAGGTTAAGCCGCGCTATCTGCATCAATACATCTATGCCATAAACAGCCATAATTACGCCCATACCAATTAGATATCCCAAGGCTATGAAACCTATCGAGAGCAAAATAAAGATCAAAAAGTAGTAAGGTGGTTGGCCTATCCTATTCTTGAAATATTTGTATAGTCTATACCAAAGTATCATTTAACGTAAATTTCGTATTTTTGTAGCGAAGATAAGCATGTCTATACAAATAGGAAATATTGATTTAGGGGAGTTCCCGCTGTTGCTGGCACCGATGGAGGATGTAAGTGATCCGCCGTTCCGTTATGTGTGCAAGCAACATGGCGCAGATATGATGTATACCGAGTTTATCTCGTCCGAAGGATTGATACGCGACGCGGCCAAAAGCCGAAAGAAACTAGACATATTTGAATATGAGCGCCCCATAGGCATCCAGATATTTGGCAGTGATATTGAGCACATGCGCGAAGCCTCGGCTATATCATCACAAGCGGGTCCTGATCTGATAGATATTAACTATGGCTGCCCGGTAAAAAACGTGGCCTGTCGTGGTGCTGGTGCGAGTTTATTGCAGGATATTGATAAAATGGTTGCCATGACCAAAGCGGTTGTGGAGGCTACACACCTGCCGGTAACGGTTAAAACCCGACTGGGCTGGGATGATAATACCAAAAACGTACAGGAGGTGGCTATGCGCCTGCAGGACGTAGGTATAAAGGCGTTAACCATACATGGCCGCACCCGGTCGCAAATGTATAAGGGCGTAGCCGATTGGAGCCTGATACGCGAGATAAAAAGAAACCCGCAGATAGAAATCCCCATTTTTGGTAATGGCGATATCGACTCGCCCGAAAAGGCTGCTGCATGGCGCATGGAATATGGTGTGGATGGGATGATGATAGGACGCGCGGCTATTGGCTACCCCTGGATATTCCGCGAGATAAAACATTACTTTAAAACAGGCCAGCATTTGGATAAACCAACCATGGTCGAGCGTATTGATGCCTGCAAAACCCATCTGCAAAAATCAATTGAATGGAAGGGGCCAAAAACCGGCGTGTTTGAAATGCGTCGTCACTATGCCAACTACTTTAAAGGCATTGATAACTTTAAGGAATACCGCATGAGGCTGGTTACAGCCGGAACCTTTAACGAGTTGGACGAAATTTTGCAGGAGATAGAAAATTCCCCTAGGTTTTTACAAACTACCTCAGCTATAGAAGTTTAGCCGGTTGAAACCCACCCTTTTGTAAAAAAAGTACAGATTGAAGAAAATTATGTGCTTACAATGGCATAATTTTTAAATAGATGTATATATTTGAATAAAACGATTACTAATACATGGTTACTTATATAACAGAAGGTGTTAAGGTTTCAGTAGAAACCATTTATCAGCCGGAGTATTCTAACCCGTCTAACGACCATTTTATGTTTGCCTATAAGGTGAATATCGAAAATATGGGCGCTTACGCGGTGAGATTATTGAGCAGGCACTGGTATATTTTTGACTCAAATGGTGCCAAGCGCGAGGTAGAGGGCGAAGGCGTAGTTGGCCTGCAGCCTGTTATTGAACCCGGCCAATCGCACGAATATGTATCAGGCTGTAACTTAAAAACTGATATGGGCAGCATGAAAGGCGAATACCAAATGACCCGGCTGATGGATAACGCCATGTTTAGCGTACAAATACCGGAGTTTTATTTAATAGCGCCGTATAGATTGAATTAAGCCCCCGGCCCCCTGAAGGGGGAGTGGAAGATATAATTTAAAGGCCCTGCTCTGTTGAGTTGGGCTTTTTTGTTAGAATATAGTTGATGAGTACCCCAATGCACACGCCAACAATATAACTTAACAAATCGCCCCAGTTAAAGGTGCTGCCTAAAACCATGCGGCCAAATAAGGTTGCCCTGATGCTATCTATCCAGGGGGCTTTGTATAGCTGGCCAAACTCTATCGCGAAGCTAAAAAGCAAACTTACCAATGCTACAAACTTTACGGGTTTGTTAATAAACAACAAGCGCATTATAAAATACACCATGGTGGCCCATAAAATATCACCCACAAATAAGGGGATAACTTTAAAATGGCGTGATGCAAGACCGAGGATGATAGTGGCGATGAGGAAGATGAAATAATATACTCTTTGTTTAATCATATTTTTTTCATCTCGACCGAGGTTCCAGGAGAGATCTTATGTTATTGATAGGTCTAATGTATAAGATTTCTCACTACGTTTCGAAATGACACCTAAATTTAATTGTGTTAAAACAAAAAAAGCGCCTTGCGGGCGCTTTTGTATAGGGTAATTTGGTAATTATGCTGTAACGGGTTCAGCTTCCAGAGCCATTTGCTCGTCAACCAAAATACGTCCGCAATGCTCGCAAACGATTATCTTTTTACGCTGACGGATATCCGACTGACGCTGAGGCGGGATATGGTTAAAACAGCCTGAACACGAATCGCGCTGAATGGTTACCACAGCTAAACCGTTTTTAGCGTTATTACGCAAACGGTTGTAAGCAAATAATAAACGTTCGTCAATGCCTTTAGTTGCTTTATCAGCCAGGGTAGTTAATTCGTTTTCTTCTTTTTCAGTTTCTGAAGTAATAGTACCCAACTCCGCTTTTTTAGCATCAAGGTCACTTTTGCGCGCTTCCAAATCAGCTAAAGCTTTTTCGTAAACCTGGGTTTTGGTAGTTATTTCAAAACCAAATTCTTTGATCTTTTTCTCGCTAACCTGAATATCTAACCCTTGTATCTCAATTTCTTTCGAAATAGCATCATACTCGCGATTGTTTTTTACCTCGTTAAGCTGGGTTTCATATTTTTTGGTATTAGCCAGCGCTTCCTTGATCAGGTTTTTGCGGGTAACTATATCATCCTCCAAATCATCCAGTTCAGATTTGATTTTCTGTATACGGGTTTCAAGACCTGCAACATCATCTTCTAAATCGGCAACCTCCATAGGTAACTCACCTCTAACCTGGCGAATTTTATCTATTTTGGTGTGGATAGTTTGTAGTTCGTATAAAGCTTTAAGCTTTTGTTCTACGGTTTGTTCCATTATTATGACGGGATTTATACTTATTTCTTTTTTATAAACGGATGGCAAAGATACGAATTTTTTAAAATATTTTATAATTCATTTGTAATTTGCTCAGATTCAATGTTTATTCGGTTTCACCCTGTCATTTCGAGCATCGCGAGAAATCTATACATGTGCCAAGCGGAAGAGCGCGTGTATAGATCTCTCACTGCGTTTCGAGATGACAGGGAGGGTCAGTTAAACAAAATACCTCACCGGGTTAGTATTTACCGATGTTATCTTTAACCCCACAGCCGGGAATTTTTTATGTAATTGATCATACAGTAACTGCTGCGTAAACTGCTCGCTTTCGTAATGACCAATATCGGCAATAATGATCTTGCCTTCAGCATCAAAAAATTCGTGGTATTTATAGTCGGCAGTAATAAACATATCCGCACCCGCGGCAATGGCCTGCTTTAATAAAAATCCGCCAGAGCCACCGCAAACGGCCACTTTTTTTATGGGCTTGCCGGTAAGTTCGGTATGCCTTATAACTACGGCGTTCATCTTGGTTTTTACGGTATATAAAAAGCTTTTGGCGTCGGTTGGTTCATGCAACTCGCCCGCCATGCCCGAGCCTACTTGCTGGTGCTGGTTTGTTAGTGGGTACAGGTCATATGCCACCTCCTCATACGGGTGTGCCAGTATAAGCGCCATAATCACTTTACTTTCCAGGTTAACCGGGTAAACGGTCTCAATTTTTATTTCGCTTTCGGTATGGCGGGTACCGGGTTCGCCAACGTATGGGTTGGCATCTTCGTTGCCTTTAAAAGTGCCGTGGCCCTGGGTATTAAAACTGGTTTCGGTATAGTTGCCTATGTTACCTGCGCCCGCAACAAACAGCGCGTTGCGCACCTGTTCGGCGTGACTTAACGGCACATAAGTAACCAGTTTTTTTAAGATGTTATGTTTTGGCGATAAGATATGACAGTTGGTTAAGCCCAGTGTTTCGCAAATGCGGGCGTTAACGCCATCCAGCATACTATCTAAATTGGTATGTATGGCATAAAGGGCTATGTTGTTACGTATGGCTTTCTCCACCACGCGCTCCACGTAGGTTTTGCCGTTAAACTTTTTTAAGCCTTTAAATACAATGGGGTGATGTGATATGATGACCTGGCAATGCGTAGCTATAGCCTCATCAACTACAGCCTCGGTACAATCTAAGGATATTAAGGCCTGGGTTATATCCTGATCGGGATGACCTACGATGAGCCCGGCGTTATCATAATCTTCCTGGTAGGGCAGCGGGGCAAGGGTTTCTAAATAGGTAGTGAGTTGCGATAGTTTCATAGCGTTTATAATCCTATAAATATACCAAAAATCACATAAACGCGCAGAGGCGCTCCGAACGTATCGTGGCGTCTCTGCACTCATATATAGTGGTCGGGCGGTTGCCCTACGTAGTGTTAGTTAGCTTGCATTTTGGCTATCTGATAACTTTCAAAAGCCATTTTGCGATTATGTTCAGTTGTCAGGCTTTTATAATTTACCAGATCAACTATAGTCCCTATAAAGCACAAACCGCCCGTAAAGAAATATAAGATACCCATACCAATTTGTCCCAGCAAAAAGCGCTGTATACCGGCTACGCAAAAGAAACCTATTAAAGTAACCAGCATAATATCCTGCGGGTTTTTCCTTTTATCAGCGTAAACCATATTAAAATATCTTTTTTGGTTATCGGTAAGGTCGGCTGTAGCTTGCTGTAAAAAGCTCCATTCTTCTGGGTTCATTCCCGAGAAAGACATATAAGGGTTTTGATTGATTTCCATTGTTTTAAAGTTATTGTTTGTTTTAAATGATGATTCAAAACTAAGGTAACATTAAAATGTGGGCAATGCAAAATGGGCAAAACGGGATAAGAAATCGGTAAGGGTGGTGGTTTTGGCGGTGAACGGTTTACTATTGACTCACCCCGGTTTCATCCCGATAGTTATCGGGACTCTTTTGTTTAATTCCCTCTCTAGCATAGAGAGGGTGGTCCAGCGAAGCGCCGACCGGGTGAGTTTAAACGCGCGCCGTTGACTCACCCCGACTTCGCTCAGACGCTCGTCGACCCTCTCTGCTGCAAGCAGCAAAGAGGGTTATATATCTTTAGGGTTTTTGTTTAATTCCCTCTCTAGCATAGAGAGGGTGGTCCAGCGAAGCGATGACCGGGTGAGTTTAAACGCGCGCCGTTGACTCACCCCGACTTCGCTCAGAC
>NZ_JBDTJZ010000188.1:0-4589 GCF_039935595.1 Mucilaginibacter sp.
GGGACTTCGTTTTCGGTATAAGGCATACTATATAAGATTTTTTGGAAAAGCATTCGCGAGAGCGGGTGCTTTTTTGTTAAAGTAGTACTTGTTCAACTCATCGCCTATTGCAGCGTCGACGATGCAATGTATTTTAAGTTAAGCGTCGACGCTTAACTTGGCGAGGAAGAATATAGTGCAGACCCGATAATAATTTAATTGTTTAATACAGGGTACTGCTAAAATGGTTAGATTTAAAAGTTATTAACCTGCTGCCCATACATGTTTTACAGTATTTTCTACTTAAAAAGCTTTCATAAGGTTTACAAAATTATCATGCTCGTATCAGTTGTTTTTTTACTCAATACTAAAGGTTTTACACAGAGTTTAGGCGACCCTATTGTAAATATAACATTTGGCTCGGGGGCTACACAATTTTTTGGGCCACTGCCGGCCGACTCCGGTGCTACGACATATACCTATATCAATGGTACTCCTAATGATGGTTACTATACAATTGCAAACTCAACAAAAGGCATGTATAGTGTCTGGTGGCAAACAACTGACCATACAGGTAATCCGGGTGGATACATGATGATCGTAAATTGCAGTTATGCCCCAGGTATTTTTTATACCCGAAAAGTAGCTGGACTTTGTGGAAGTACTAAATATCAATTTGCTGCCTGGTTAAAGAATTTAATAAACAATAATGGCCTTCAACCTAATGTTACTTTTTCTATCGAAACTACAGCAGGAGTTCCTTTAGGCTCAGGTACTACCGGAAATATACCAGTAGGCAACACCTGGATACAGTACCCCTTTACTTTTACTACACCAGCCAATACAGACAGCATTGTAATTAAAATGACCAATAATGCCCCGGGTGGTTACGGAAACGATATTGCCATTGATGACATAACATTCAGGCCATATGGCGCACCGGTTTCTACGGTTTTTAATCAATCAGCAACAACCCAAACATTTTGTGCGGGTGTTTCACAACCGGTTAGCATTAATGCTACCTCTTCGTTAGTTGCGGGTTATCAGCAAAAAGTTCAATTATTAGTAAATGGTGTTTGGACAGATCAAACGGCACCAAGCAGCTCGCCTAACTTTACGGTCAAGTCTCCTGATACCGCAGGCGTGTTTTATTACAGGCTGGTTAGTGGGCAGACTATTAATATAAGTTCGTCCGAATGCGTAGTAGCATCAAACCAACTTACATTGACCGTTAATGCGCTGCCGGTAGCTGCTTTTAATGTTAAGGACACCACCTGCCTTGACAACGCTACAATTTTTACGGATAAATCCACTTCAAAAGGAGGAACTGTTAAACAATGGTTATGGAATTTCGGCGATGGGAAAACAGATACGGTGCAAAGTCCAACTCATACCTATACAAAAGCCGGTGCTTATACCGTTAGCCTGATGGTAACAAATAGTAATGGTTGTGTGTCATCCACAATAAAAAAATCTATTTATATAAGTGCACTTCCGGTAGCAACGTTCAATTATTCAACACCCGATTGTGTAACTAATGCGGTAACCTTTACAGATAGTTCAATAGCTGCTGATGGTGCTATTACATCGCGTGTTTGGACGTATGGTGACGGAACGAAAGAAACCAAAACCAACAATCAGCCCTTTCAGCATACCTATGACACGACAGGCACTTATCCGGTGAGCCTGTTAGTTACCACGAATAGTGGTTGCACATCATCATTTACACAAAATATCACTATTAGCCCGCTGCCGATAGTTAATTTTGAGACACCGGCGGTATGCCTTGCTGATGCTTCGGCAAAGTTTACTGACAGCACTACTATAGCGGGTAATAGCAAATTGATTTATTTGTGGAACTTCGGCGACGCGAATGCTACGGCGGCTAATCCTAATACCTCATCGTTACAAAGCCCATCCCACAAATATTCAAAAGCTGCATTGTACACCGTTACACTGACCGTTGTATCAGCCAATGGTTGTACTGTAACTAAAAGCAAAAATTTTACGGTGAATGGCTCGGTTCCGGTGGCCGGTTTTAATGTGTTAAATCCCCGGGATCTCTGTAGTGACCATGAGGTTTTTTTTGTAAACAAATCAACTGTCGATTTTGGGAGCATTACTAAAATAGAATGGATTTATGACTTTGGCAATAACGCAACGATTATAGAAACCGATAATAATCCCTATTACAATAAGTTGTATCGCCATACTTATCCTCAATTTTACAGTCCTGTAAAAACGCAAAATTACCAGGTGCGCATGCTGGCTTACTCCGGCGGGATCTGTGCTTCGCAAAAAGATACCGTAATAACGTTGCTGGCAACTCCAAAACTCTCCTTTAGCCCCATATCACCTGTTTGTATCAATGCCGGGCCTGTTCAACTTACAGCTACTGAAACAACCGGAATTAATGGTATTGGGATATATATGGGGACAGGTGTAACTTCATCGGGGATGTTTGATCCGACGATTTCGGGCGTAGGGAGTTTTCCGATTAAATTTATATATACGGCCAATAATGCCTGTGCCGATACCATAAGCCAAGTTATTACAGTAAACGTGGCACCAATGGCCAATGCGGGTCCTGATTTGACGATATTAGAAGGTGGGAGCGGTACCTTCCAGGCTAGTGCAACCGGAGATAGCCTTACGTATTCCTGGTCGCCTAATATCAATCTAAGCAATAATAAAATACTGAACCCTGTAGTGACACCCGGAGAAACAGATATTAACTATACGCTTACGGTGACCAATAATAAAGGTTGTTTTGCATCTTCAAGTGTTAATGTTATTGTGTTGAAGAAGCCATTGATACCCACTGCTTTTACGCCGAACGGCGATGGTATAAACGATACATGGGCGATCAAATACCTTGAAAGCTATACAGGGGCTACTGTTGAAGTATTTAATCGCAATGGGCAGCGTGTTTATTCATCCATTGGTTACCCAGTGCCCTGGGACGGGCGTTACAATAATAGCGACCTGCCTGCCGGTGTTTACTATTATTTAATCAACCCGATACATGGCCGGAAAGCTTTTTCGGGCTCGGTAACTATAATACGATAGCTATAACTTAAAAAGTCTGTTCAATATTTTTATCCGGGTATTCTATCTTACCACTTTTGCGTATCCCTAAGCTGGCGCAAGAATGCAGCGTGAGCTATAGGATGGAGTTCTTGTGCCTTAGTATAAATATCCCTTCAATTTATAAAGCTAAAGTCTTGTTTGGTAGTTAGTGTAGTTATTTTTTTTATTACAGTATCCAGTTCTTCAGCACTTTGTAATAAGTAATCAAAAACCAATGCATTCTCTGCACCCTTTGTTTCTTTAACTAAGGGGATGAGACCCATAATGCGCACCAGTGGAGCCCGAATGATATGCGACTGCAGCCATGATATTTCCTTTAGCTGATCATATTTTTGCTGTAGTTCTTTATTTAACCTTTCCATTTCTAGCTCGGCGTTCTTCTTATCTGTTATATCAAAACGTATAGCAACATACTGATACGGTTTGTTATCGGCTCCTAAAAAAGGCACTATTGTGGCGTCTACCCAATGAAAGGTCCCGTCTTTGGCTTTATTCCTTACCTCACCGCGCCAAACTTTACCCCGGGTAATTGTATGCCACAACTTCTTTATAAACTGTTTGCTATGATAACCCGAATTAACCATACGATGGGTGTGCCCTATTAACTCGTCGCGGTTATATTGTGATACTTTACAAAATCTGTCATTAACATTGGTAATTATACCATCACTATCAGTTATTGCTACTATAGCGCATTCATCCAAAGCACGCTTATAATCCTGCAATTCGGCAAGGGTTTGCTTAAGCGATCGTTCAAAGTCCTTGCGTTTGGTAATATCGTGCCAATTGCAAACAATTGCGTTAAGTCCGGGCGCTTCAAGCATATTGGTAAAGGCACATTCTAAATCGATATAATATCCTTTAGCATGCATCGATCTGAATTCGCATGTTTGTGGAATGTTGGGGTATAGCAAAGTCTGTTGAACTACGCTCAAAACGTTTTCCATATCATCAGGATGTACAAGGTCAGCTACTTGTGCGTTATGTCTTTGAATATCTGTCCACCCCAACATACGAGCGGCCGACAAGCTGCGGTAAAATATTTTAAAATTTTTATCCAGAAGTGTTATTCCAGAATAACTTGATTCAACCAGCTTTCTATAATTCTCCACGTTTGTAATTTTAAATGCTGTTGTGCTCAGCCCCGGCTGTTTAATTGTTTGTTTCATAACGCTCTAAATTGATGCTTACTGGTTTTGATAAAAACGTGCTAACCGCAGGGGATTTACCGAAGAAGTTATTAACTAATCTATAGTTAATACGACGCTGTTTGAGTGACCTGAATCAACTATTTAACTGATTTTCAACACATTTTTTAAGTAAAAAGAAATTATTGTTATTTCTGTCCCTTTTGCTGGCGCATGCGCTATGTCATTAAGTTAAAGAAAACAACAGCTTAAATAATATCGAATAATGAATTTTGAACATCGAAGTTTTAACTTCATTATTCGACATTGGACATGCTGTGTTCGATATTAAAACGGGCCTCTACCTTAATACACTTAACCTCTAATAATACC
>NZ_JBDTJZ010000189.1:0-4460 GCF_039935595.1 Mucilaginibacter sp.
TCCCATTGTCTGCGCTGATTACTTTGTAACCTTCCAGTTCAAGAAACTCAGCGGTACTATCACTAATATCTTTATTATCCTCAATATGCAATATCGTAACCATATAGTTAATGGTAAAATAAGGTAAACAGGCAGAGGTAGAAATTTAATATAAATATATAATATTAATTAAAACTTTCGCAATGGTTGTATTTAATTTATTAAAAGTCGGTGAGTTATTAATGCGAAGGATTAATTGTTCCAGCAGGTGGAACGAAAGCAAGCACACTTGGGATTGTGCCCGGATATATTTATAGTTGATGGGGGTAAACACAAGTTTTTAGCCGGTTTTACCCCCAATCATTTTGACAATTACATCCATTTTTCGGCAAAGCGGTTAAACTCGTGTCGCAGGTCATTGAATATTTTTTCTTCGGTTATATATTGTTCGTTTACATTATCATACTCAACTACCGCTTCTTCAGTAACAAAAACGTGAGTTTTGTGCAATTGCTGCCCAATGTTCTTGATATCGCTTTTAATACGATGCTTTATTTCATCCAAATAATTACTGTGTATTAAAAACTGGTTTTGAAAGTGCTCAATTTGTTGCGCTACTTCTTTACCCGTATTGTCTGCGGCAATTTCCTCCAAACGACCTTGCAGTATGCTTAGTTCCTGTTTGTAAAATTCAATTCCCCTTAAATAATCATTATTAAGGTTTGCAATGTGGCTTACGTTAATCTGTTCCATGATATAATTTTTAATTGTATTTACTATTTACTTCATTGTTGTTAATGGCAACTCAACCCCATACAGGGCCATTTCTAAACTGTTATCAAGATCATAAACATCTTTAAATTTGGTAAGTACTCCACCCTGTACTATACAGGTTAAATAAGTGATCTTTATAGGTAACGCTTTTTTTAAGGTGAAAGACTGCTTTTTATAAGCAGTTGCAGCCTGGCGCATCGCTTGTATTTTATTGGCCCCACCATCGTTAATCAATATTAAATCAGCCAGCTTAAGCGCTTGTTCTACACGGATACAGCCATGACTAAAAGCACGGTCATTTTTATTAAATAGTTGTTGCTCCGGTGTATCATGCAGGTATACACTAAAAGGGTTGTCAAAACGAAAAACCACCTGACCCAACGCATTATCACAACCTGACGCTTGCCTTGCATAATAACCTGCCGGGTTTTGACTGATTTGTTTAAGATTGGCGACAGTTGGTGTTATATACTGACCTTTTTTATTGTAAAGCGAAAAATTATTATTCTCTAAATACCCGGCATTTCGGATAGCTTTTGGTATTAACTCTTTCCTGAATATTTTTGCAGGAACATTCCACTCGGGTGCAGTACTAAAATACTTGATCTCGCTGGCTAAGGTTGGTGTAGGATTACCCGGCTTACCCACAATAACTTTAAACAGGTAAGTAGTATCAGGCTGATGAAACATTAAAGTATAAGAAGGAATATTAATATGTATGTAATCGTTCCCTTCAATATTTGCCCAGCGCAAACGTTCCATATTAATAGCCATTTGCCTTATGTCAGCCTCGGGTATTTCATAACAGTCTCCCTGCAACAAACCGGTTAACCGGTGCATATGGTATTGCAGATCTTCATATTCTTTTGATTTGGGTTGCACTTTGGCAACAGCGGTCATAAAATCCTTTTCTTTTAAGGCATTTATTAACGCTATTTCGGTGTTAAAACCATTTATATTACCCGCATCAATCTGATCAGCAGTGAAATAGGGATTTAGCTTACCATAATGTAAATGGTTAATAAAAGTGACTATAGCATCAGTTAGTATAATTTCAAACCGTGCCTGTTTGCTAATACTAACCTTTTTTTGAATGTCCAATATATCATGTAACTGGTCATATAGCAAGTCTTTGGGATGATAATCAGCATGCGAAAGCCCAAACTGTTTTACACAGTCAATAAGCAGCATAGCTTGCCATGCCACCCCCTCGCCACCCTGGTTTTTTATCCAAATTGGTTTGAATTTTTGTTGCAGGTAAAGGCGTGTTACCGTTTTAGGGTAGTTTAAGTTTAACTCACCGCTGTTAAGCTGGTGCTGCACTTCAACAGAAATAAGGCTGTCTCTTGATTGCGCAATTGTTACTTCGCTTTTGGCAATTATTATAAAAAAACTTATAATAATTACTTTATAACCTAAATTGATCAATCCATTCATATCATTGATTTTATAGTGTAAAGTTGTAGTTTCTTTAGCCTATAAATAATGACAGTGGTCATGTTATACTTTGATGCTAAACACCACTTACCACAGTATGGCTCTATTTTAATATGGAAAAAGAAGCAGCGGAACGGTAATGTTAGCAGGTAGATGATTGGTTAAATACCTCCCAATTATTTCTTCAAAATGAAACCTGTGATTAACCATAACCAACATATCATTATGCATGCCGTGGGTCAGCACATCTACCGCAATATTTAAATCCCTTTGTTTAATATTATTAAACAAAAGGCGGCTGTAATTTACATTACCGTTAATTTCCTCATTAAAAATACTAAGGGCATAATTTTCTTCGATTTGAGGAAGCCCTTTGGCCGATAAATGTGCCAGTAATACATCTGCATTAAAAGGTTTCGCAAAATCGGCTAAAAACCGCATTATCTGTAACCTGCAGTAGCGCAGATCGGCCAAATATGCCAAACGTTCAGGTACTTTAATTACCCAATTTTCAGGAATTAACAGTAAAGGGCAACGCACGCGGTTTAATACGGTGTGTATATTTAATTCATGATCACCGCTATTGGCATGATCACCAGTTTTAATTCCTTTAATAATAAACCATATTTGATTAACATAAATATATTCCGCAAGTTGCGTTTCATTCATTCCGGAAATGTCTATTTCTTCAATCGTCACATTAAAATTATTAAGGACGTTATTTACCAAAATATTATTTCCGCTAATACCTTGCTGTTCATATTCGTCTGGTACGCTATAACTAAAATCAGCCAAAACTAACTGTTTAAACCTTTTTTTAATTATACAGGTATTAGCCAACAAAATGTTTGCGTTCTGTTTTTTAGCTATTGTTAATGCAAATCTTGCAGCATGGATAGCTTCGGGTGAGTTATCGTTAATTACAAGAATGGTTTTCATAATTTTAGGTTTTAAATTTTATGTAAAATTTGAAAACTCATCTCTAATAATCTTTGACCGTTATCACTAATTCAATTGTTTCTTGTCATAAATTTAAGTTGAGATATATTGCCACGTATTATGCACAGACGATAAGAGTAAAAAAGGCCGCCTTTTTAGGCGACCTTCTTATTTATAACTATTCGGGATCTCTGCTTTAATAAAGTTTAGCCGCGGCATTCAACTGGGGGAAACTGCGTTGATGCCAGTAAGGATATATAGGGTCAACATCACTGGCAGCATCCAGTTTTTTGACCTGGTCTGTTGTCAAGTGCCATCCCACCGCGCCGAGGTTATGTTTCAATTGTTCTTCGTTGCGTGCGCCAATTACCAGGTTAGCTACCGTTGGCCGCTGCAATAACCAATTAAGCGCAACCTGGGTTACCGACTTACCGGTTTCCTCTGCCACGTCATCTAATGCATCAACAATTTTATATAGCCGTTCAAAATTAACCGGTGGACCTTGCTCACCTCCGTTATTCAAACGTGTATCTTTTGGGCTTTCCTGCCCACGGCGATACTTGCCCGTTAGCAAACCTGCCGACAATGGGCTCCACACAATTGTACTCACCCCGTGTTTTACGCCTAACGGCATCAGTTCCCACTCAAATTCACGATCAAGTAAGGTATAGTAAGCCTGATTGGCAATATAGCGCGACCAGCCGTAACGCTCAGAAATGGATAATGACTCCATCAAATGCCAGCCCGAAAAGTTAGAACAGGCGATATAGCGTATTTTTCCGCTGGTCACCAGATCGTCTAAAGCACGCAATGTTTCTTCAATAGGTGTATTGGCATCAAAACCGTGCATGTGGTAAATGTCTATATGATCAACACCCAATCGCTTTAAACTGGCTTCGCACTCTTTAATAAGGTGTAGCCGCGAGGACCCAAAATCATTCGGCCCGTCGCCCATAGGGAAAGTAGCTTTGGTTGAAATAAGCACACGGTTTTGCAGTCCTTCAATAGCCTTACCCAGTATTTCCTCGGCCATACCGCCCGAGTAAACATTGGCGGTATCAAAAAGATTTACACCTGCATCCAAACAAACATTAATTAGATTTTTGGCTTCTGCCACATCTGTACTGCCCCAGGCCTTAAAAAAAGCATTGCCGCCACCAAAAGTAGCGGTTCCAAAACTTAGCGCCGGTACCCTTAAACCTGATCTGCCCAATTGATTGTATTCCATAGATATATTAAATTTATATAGGTAGTTAAATTAATAAAAGTTATCATCAACGAGTAGCCTAATATATCAAATTATATAAAAACCATATAGTTTTTAGTCGTTC
>NZ_JBDTJZ010000190.1:0-10178 GCF_039935595.1 Mucilaginibacter sp.
TATATGTATATATAGCTTATAAACTTATTTTTCATTTAAAACACTAACAATAACGATGTCTAAAAAAGTCGTAACACTGGGAGAAATAATGTTGAGATTATCAACTCCTGATTTTAAAAGATTTGTACAAGCTGATTCCTTTGATGTTACTTATGGCGGCGGCGAAGCTAATGTTGCCGCAGCACTTTGCAACTACGGATTGAACGGAACATTTGTATCAAAAGTACCTGCTAACCCTATTGGCCAGGCAGCTATAAACCATTTACGCCGTTATGGTGTTGATACCCAGTTTGTGGCTCGTGGCGGTAAGCGCTTGGGTATTTACTTTTTAGAAACAGGTGCATCTATGCGTGCATCACAAGTGGTTTATGATCGTGCCGATGCTTCCATATCAGAAGTTGAAGCCTCCGAATTTGACTTCGACAAAATATTTGAAGGTGCCGATTGGTTTCACACAACAGGTATTACCCCTGCCCTTAGTGATAAAGCCGCCGCTTTAACTTTAGCTGCTTTAAAAGCCGCAAAAGCTAAAGGCATTACTACCAGCATTGATTTGAATTACCGTAAAAAATTATGGAGCAAAGAAAAAGCCCGAGAAGTGATGACAGAGCTTTGTAAATATGTTGACGTTTGTATTGGTAACGAAGAAGATGCCGAAACAACTCTTGGTTTTAAAAGCGAAGGTACTGATGTTACTAAAGGCGAATTGAACCTTGATGGCTACAAAAATGTATTTAAACAAATGAAAGATAAATTCGGGTTTAAATATATTGCTTCTACTTTAAGGGAAAGCCATAGCGCATCTGATAACGGATGGAGCGCTTTAGTATATGATGGCACCGAGTTTTATCATACTAAACAATATGAAGTGCGTATAGTTGACCGCGTTGGTAGTGGCGACTCATTTGCCAGCGGTTTTATTTTTGGTTTGGTTACCGACATGAAAATGAGCGATGCTGCCGAGTTTGGTGTTGCCGCATCAGCTATTAAACATACTATACCGGGCGACTTGAACCACGCTACTTTAAGCGAAGTACAAGAGTTGGTAAAAGGCGATGGCTCGGGCCGTGTGCAACGCTAGTTATTAGATCATGGTTCATAGTTCATGGCATTGGTGCTATGAACTATAAACCATTAACCATGAACCAAATGATAATAGATACCTTACAAAGCGCCGAAAAATATTACGGTCTGCATAAAAATTTCAAAGTTGCGTTTGATTATTTAACTTCAACTGATCTTACTGCTGTTGAGGTTGGCAAATTTGATATTGCCGACGGTATAAAAGCCATTGTAGCAGAAGGTGAAGGCAAAGCTGCCGAAGTTGCTGCCGAAAAGTTTGAATGCCATAATAAGAATATTGATATACAGGTTTGCATCCGCGGGAACGAAACCATTGGCTGGAAACCTCGCCCCGATTGTACCAAACCCAAAGGCGAGTATAATGACGAGAAGGATGTGTTGTTTTTTGAAGATATGCCTGATATGCATTTCAGCCTAAAAGGCGGCCAATTCGTGATCTTCTATCCCGAAGATGTGCACGCGCCGATGATAGGCGAAGGATTGATCAAAAAGTTAGTGGTGAAGGTTAGGATAGCTTAACGCCTCTTAACTCATAAAAAAAGAGAGACTCGGAATAACCTGTGTCTCTCTTTTTGTTGGGCTGTCTCCCAAGCCCATCTAAATAAGTGATAGCCACTTTATCAGCCAGGCTCGGGGACAGTTTCTTTACTATCTTTTATAAGCCAAAATACTCCTTAGCGTTATTATAGCAAATATCTTTAATGATCTTGCCTGTCCAGGCTATATCATTTGGCAGTTCGCCGTTCTCAATATCATTACCAAACAGGTTGCACAATATCCTGCGGAAATACTCATGGCGCGGGAACGACATAAAGCTGCGCGAATCTGTTAACATACCTACCATTTTGCTTACCAAACCAATGTTTGATAACGAGGTTAACTGCGCTATCATCCCATCCTTTTGGTCGTTATACCACCAACCGGAGCCAAATTGTATTTTACCCGCTACAGATCCATCATTAAAATTACCGGTCATGGCAGCAAATACATCATTATCCGCTGCATTCAGGTTGTATAGTATGGTTTTAGTTAGTTTATTCTCTTTCTCCAATTTATTCAGGAAAGACGACAAGGCACTGCCCTGTTTAAAATCACCTATAGAATCCCAACCGGTATCAGGGCCCAACTCGGCAAGCGCACGGGTATTGTTATTACGCAAGCTGCCCAGATGGTATTGCTGTACCCACCCCTTTTCATGATCCCACACCGCAAATTCAAACAACATAGCTGTTTTAAATTTGGCGCTCTCCTGGAGCGTTATAGTTTGTTTACTTCTTATTTTCTGGAAGATGGCTTTTATTTCCTGCCCGGTATAATCCTCGGCAAACATGTGCTCGAGGCCGTGGTCAGATACTTTACAACCATTAGCCGCAAAATAATCATGACGGCTTTTTAGTGCCTTCAAATAGCTATCCAGGTCGTTAATATCGGTATTAGTTAAAGCCTGCAACTGATCTATATAGGCATTTAGCGCCACAGTATCTTCCGAATACATAGCTTTATCGGGCCTGAAAGATGGCAGCACCTGCGTAGCAAAGCCATCTTTAACCAGTTTTTGATGATGCTCCAGGTTATCTAGCGGATCATCCGTTGTACCTATCATTACCACTTTTTTACCGGTTATTAAATTACGTACACTATACTCCGGCGACTGTAGTTTTTCTGTACACTCATCATATATCCTACGGGCATTATCTGCCGATAAAATATCATGAATATCAAAATAACGCTGTAATTCTAGATGTGTCCAATGATAAAGCGGGTTGCGCAATGTATAAGGTACGGTAGCGGCCCATTTTTCAAATTTCTCCCAATCGCTTTTATTACCAGTTATATAAGCTTCATTTACTCCATTTGCCCGTAAAGCCCGCCATTTGTAATGATCACCGTATAACCAAATGTGGGTAAGGTTATTAAAGTTGATATTATTAGCTATCTGATCGGGCGGCAGGTGGCAGTGATAGTCAATAATGGGCATATCACTTGCATAGTCGTGGTATAATTTTTTGGCTGTTTCTGATTGTAATAAAAAGTCCTGATCAAGAAAATTCTTCATTAAAGTGTAATTGTTTACAGGTAGCAATTATACTTTATATATCACGGTTTATCAAATCTGAAACAAAATTGAATGCTATATTTTTTAAATGCTTTACCGCTCTATTACCAGTAAAACAGCGTTCACGCAGTCTTTTTTGAAGTTACAACAATTACAATCCCGCCAATTAATAAAATACCTCCTGCATAAGGTGGCCAGTTAACTGTTTTTTGCCTGTCGGCAGATATTTGCAGAGGCCCTGCATCAATAATTTTTTCCTTTTTTGTATAGGTAAACCCTGTCCATATAACCATTGCTGCGCCAATAATTATAAGTATAATTCCAACTGTTCTGCTCATAGCTTTTGTTATTTATAATGTATAATGGTTTATTGGCCTAATTGTTTGTTGATAGATCTAACCGGGTATTATTAAAGTCCTTTAAAATACTTACCTTTTACATCCAGGCAGGCTATTATACCCTCAACTACACGTTTGGTTTCGTTAGGATCTTTTATACATATCGATGCAACACCGGCCTCTTTGGCCGGGTAATCATTGCCACCCGGAAATATAGCATCACCAATAAAAAGCATTTCTCTTTTTTGTATACCTAATACACTTTTTAGTTTTTTAATACCGTAAGCTTTATCAATACCGGGTTTAGTAATATCTACAGAGGTAGTTCCGCCTAAATTTACGGCAAAGCCTGGTATCAGTTCTTTAAGGCGGGCCTGTATTTTTTTACGTTTGGCAAATCCGGGGTCCCACTCTTTTTTTGCAGTAAGCGGCGCTTCCTGTCCCAAAGCCGAATAAGTGATTTGGCTGCCCCTATCCTCAATTTGCTCTCCCCATATTTTTTTAGCGGTAAACCCGGCTTCGTCAACAGCTTTGGTTAATGATTCGGTTATTTTCCTTTTCTCGCCGTCAGTAAAATCTTCTGAATATAATTTCTTCCAACCAGTCTTACTTTTGTAACTATAAAACTTAGTACCACACGTAGGTAATATAATCAGGTTTTTAAGCTTACTATTATGCAAAAGATGAGCCAGCACCTGCTTTTCAAATTGGGGCCAGTCGCCGCCGGATATGATGGCTACCTTAGCTACGTTTAAAAGCGCATATAATACCTTTGCCATCTCCATGTCAATAGCCGATTTGCTTTCGGCAAGCGTACCATCCAAATCAAAAACTATTAGTTTTTTCATGTTTACATATTCTTAACTTCTGTTTATCTAACATCTGTAAAATCTAATTGTTCTGATAGGGAACTCAACATATTTGAGTCGTCCTGAAATAGGACCATCAGTAAACCTATGCCTGTATAATACCAGTTAAAAAAAAAGCTTTCCGAAATTCGGGAGGCTTTTTTTTGCATTTTAATATAATTATACTACCTTCAAACTATAAACTAAATAATACCCCAAAAAACATGAAAAAATTATTATTGGTAGCCTTATTGGCTACAGGCGTAAGTGCAGCAAGCCATGCGCAAGGTTTTCAAAGACAAACACCCGAAGAGCAGGTAGCAGCGTTAAAAACACAATTAAGTTTAACTGACGCACAAGTTGCTAAATTAACACCTATTTATGCTGCTCAGGCAAAAAGCAGGGATAGTTTAAGAACCGCATCAGGTGATGACATGCAAGGAATGTTTGCGAAGATGGCTCCTATTACTGCTGTTTACAACGCTAAGATCAAAGCCGTTTTAGACCCAACTCAAGCTGCTGCTTTTCAAAAGCAAATTGATGCCCGCGCGGAAATGATGAAACAACGCATGCAAGGAAACTAAACAGAAACAAGTATAACCTCAAAAACAATGAAAAAATTATTATTAGTAGCCTTAATGGCTATAGGCGTAAGTGCAGCAGTGCATGCACAAGGTCCTCCGAGCCCTGAAGAAGAATTGTCACAATTAAAAACATCGTTAACTTTAACTGATGCACAGGTTGCTAAAGTAAAACCTATTATTAATGCCGAGGCAAAAAGTAGAGATAGTTTATTTCAGGGTGGTGATATGCAAGCAGCATTTCCAAAAATGATCACTTTAATGAATGCATCAAGTGCAAAAATTAAAGCGATGTTAACTCCTGAACAAGCAACGATTTATCAAAAACAACTTGATCAAAGAGCTGAGATGATGAAAGGATTTCAAAATGGTGGTAATTAGTTAATAATAACTACTAAAAAAAGCTTCCCGAAATTCGGGAAGCTTTTTTTTTGTATATATAATATAATAACCCTAACTTCAAGTATAACTAAGTTAAAACCCGCCAAATTATGAAAAAATTAATGTTAGTAGCCTTATTGGCTATAGGCGTAAGTACAGTTAGCTTTGCGCAAGGACCAATGAGTCCTGAAGAACAAGTAGCTGCATTAAAAACATCATTAACTTTAACCGATGCCCAGGTAGCCAAAGTTACGGATATATACCAAGCTCGTGCAAAAAGTATAGATAGCTTAAGAAATGCTACGTCAGGTGATGACATGCAGACCATGTTTAAAAAAATAACGCCCTTATTTGCAATAACTAACGCAAAAATTAAAGCTATTTTAACTCCTGAACAAGCGGTGATTTTTCAAAAACAAGTTGACGCACAGAACGAAAGAATAAAGCAATATCAGCAAGGTCAGAATTAATAAAAATCAATGTCATAAAAGCCTCCCGATATTCGGGAGGCTTTTTTTATTTTAGCCGAAACTTATAACATTGGCATCAGCACAGCATCATATCGAAAAAAAACTGGCCGAACGGAAGGCATCAGGTGCTTACCGCACGTTGAAGCCAGAAAACACGCTGGTTGATTTTTGCTCCAACGATTATTTAGGCTTTGCACGGTCCCCCCTGCTTAAAAAACTTATTGAACAGGAAATTGCAAGTCATGCTTCTTTAAATGGCTCAACAGGTTCAAGACTAATTACCGGCAATTTAACCTATACCGAAAACTTAGAGCAGCAAATTGCGGCCTGGCATCATAGCGAGGCTGGTTTATTGTTTAATTCGGGTTATGATGCTAATGTGGGCCTGTTATCATCCCTGCCCCAGCGCGGCGATACTATTATTACCGACGAATTGATACATGCCTCGGTAATTGACGGCGCGCGCTTAAGTCACGCCAACCGCTATACTTTTAAACACAATGATCTGGAGGGCCTGGAAAGCAAATTAAAGCTGGCAAAAGGTGTATGTTATGTGGCTGTAGAGAGCGTTTATTCCATGGATGGCGATACCCCGCCCCTGCTGCAAATTGCCGAAATAGTTGAAAAACACAACGCGCATTTAATTGTTGACGAAGCACACGCGGTTGGTTTACATCAACGCGGGATAGTTGATGAGCTGGATTTAAATAACAAGGTTTTCGCTCGGGTAGTTACCTTTGGCAAGGCTTTGGGCTGCCACGGAGCAATAGTTTTAGGAAGCGATAAACTGCGAGAATACCTGATCAATTTTGCACGTTCATTTATTTACACTACTGCCGCCCCCTTTCACCAGTTAGCGGCTATAAAAATGGCTTATGAACTTTTGCCGCAATCAATTGATGTTATTGACCAGTTAAAAAATAATATTGCCTTGTTTAAAAAACCGATAAAAATTACCGATAGTTATCCCCTGATTGAAAGTGACAATGCAATACAATGCATATTGTTAAAAAGCAATGAAAAGGCGAGGCAAATAGCAATTCAACTGCAAAAAAACGGGCTGGATGTGAGGGCGATACTAAGCCCTACCGTTCCACAGGGATTAGAGCGTATACGTATATGTCTTCATGCCTATAATACAACGGATGAGATAAATTTATTGGCCAGTACTTTAAATCAACATATTAATGGGTAAACTTTATTTTGTTACGGGCATTGGCACCGGAATTGGTAAAACGCTGGTATCGGCAGTTTTAACGGAAAAATTGAAAGCCGATTACTGGAAACCTGTGCAATCGGGTGATTTAGATAACAGCGATACCTTAAAGGTAAAAGCATTAGTGAGTAACCCGATTTCGGTTTTTCATCAAGAAACTTACCTGTTAACGCAACCATTTTCGCCGCATAAATCGGCAAAATTAGACGGTGTTGAAATAGATCCGGCACGGTTTATTATACCGCAAACCAATAACAACCTTATTATTGAAGGCGCTGGTGGTTTAATGGTGCCCTTGAACGATAAGTACTTGATGATTGATCTTATAAAACAATTAAATGCAGAAGTGATTTTGATTTCGCAAAATTATCTAGGCAGCATTAATCATACCCTATTGTCGGCACAGGTTTTAAAACAATTTGATATACCGGTTACCGGTATTATTTTTAATGGCGATGAGGATACGGCATCACAAAGTTATATTTTACAATATACAGGCATTAAGCATTTAGGGCGTTTGCCGCAGCTTACTACGATTAACAAAACCACCATAAAGGCTGCCGGCCAACACATTACATTATAATTTTATTAAACTTTTCGGTTGCTTGTTTGTCAATAATAATAACAAACATCTATGCTATGAAAACAATAAATAAATTAGGGATAGCATTTGCATTTAGTACCGCGCTGTTCTTGTCTGCCTGCGATGGCAGTTACTATGTAACTTCACAACCTACCGAAACATATTATGAACGCCCGGTTTCGCCTTATGCAGGTGCCATATGGGTAGATGGCGATTGGGTTTGGCGCGGCGGCCGATACATACACAGGCAGGGCCACTGGGTAAGACCACGTAACAACCGTGTATGGGTAAGCGGTAGCTGGCAATCAACTCCAAGAGGTTATAGGTGGCGTAAAGGGCATTGGAGGTAAGCCTAGCCCCCCAGCCCCCTAAAGGGGGAGTAATAACAAAACTCCCCCTTTAGATTTTTTTAGGGGGGGGGCTCACATCCGTTCCGGTACATTAATACCCAACAATCCCATCCCCTTACTAATCACTTTTGCTGTTGCTGCAGATAGTTGCAGCCTAAATTGTTTTAACTGCTCGTCCTCGGCTTGTAATATTGATTTTTCGTGGTAAAATTTATTAAAAACTTTAGCCACCTCATACACATAATTGGCCACCAGGCCAGGATTATGACCGTCTGCAGCCTGGGCTATTACAGCCGGAAACTGGGTTAAAGTAACTATCAGATCCCGCTCAACATCAGCTAGTAATGATACGGAAACTGTGGTATTATTGATATACTCTGCACGGGCAAGTACCGATTTGATACGGGCATGTGTGTACTGTATAAATGGTCCGGTATGTCCCTGAAAATCTACTGATTCGTTAGGATCAAACAACAGGCGTTTTTTAGGATCAACTTTTAACAAAAAGTATTTTAATGCACCCATACCAATGGTATGGTATAGTTCCTGTTTTTCATTTTCGCTAAACCCATCTACCTTACCTAAGGCTTCGGTTTGCTGTTTGGCGGTTTGCTCCATTTCGTTGATCAGATCATCGGCATCAACCACCGTACCCTCGCGCGATTTCATTTTACCCGAAGGCAGATCGACCATACCATACGATAAATGGTACAAGCCTTTTGCCCAGGTTTTGCCCAGTTTATCCAGTATCAAAAACAATACTTTAAAATGGTAATCCTGTTCATTACCAACTACGTAGATAGACTGATCCATCTTAAACTCATCATACTTTAGCTGCGCGGTACCTAAATCTTGAGTGATATATACCGAAGTACCATCGCCGCGCAGTACCAATTTTTCGTCAAGCCCGTCGGCAGTAAGGTCTATCCACACTGAGTTATCTTCCTTTTTAAAGAATACACCTTTTTGCAAACCTTCGTCAATGATATCCTTACCTAACAAATAGGTATTTGATTCGTAATAGAATTTATCAAAATCAACACCAAGTTTTTTATAAGTAACATCAAAACCCTCATAAACCCAGCTGTTCATAGTTTTCCAAAGGCTAATTACTTCAGTATCACCTGTCTCCCATTTCCGCAGCATTTCCTGCGCCTCTTTTATAGCGGGTGCATTTTTCTTAGCCTCGTCTTCAGTTTGCCCGGCGACTTTAAGTTCGTCTATCTGCTTTTTATATTCTTTATCAAACAGCACATAGTATTGGCCTACCAGGTGGTCGCCTTTTAAACCGGT
Source organism: Mucilaginibacter sp. (assembly GCF_039935595.1). Lineage (GTDB taxonomy): Bacteria > Bacteroidota > Bacteroidia > Sphingobacteriales > Sphingobacteriaceae > Mucilaginibacter. The sequence continues at coordinate 9,200 of NZ_JBDTJZ010000190.1, forward strand.
TGATTGTGGCGTTTCGCCATTACCAAACTTTTGCCAGGCCAGCATTGATTTACAAATGTGTATACCCCTGTCATTAACCAGGTTGGCTTTTATTACTTCATATCCTGCCGCACTTAAAATTTCGGCAACCGAGTAACCTAATAAATTATTACGCACATGGCCCAAATGCAGCGGTTTATTGGTATTGGGCGACGAATATTCTACCATTACCTTTTTGCCGTTAGGTTTAAATACGGCAAAGTCGTCGGTTAAAATATCAGTATATAATTGGTTTAGCCAATAGCTATCGGCTAATGAGATATTTAAAAATCCTTTGATAACGTTAAAAGCAGCAACCTCTTGAAGCTCGTTTTTAAGATATTCGCCAATTTCGGCACCTGTTTGCTCGGGAGATTTTTTGGAGAACCTGGTAAACGGAAAAGTAACTATAGTAATCTGGCCCTCAAACTCTTTGCGTGTTTCCTGCAAACCTACGGCACTGGGTTCAATATCCGTTTGGTATAATTGTTTAACAGCTTTAACGGTAGTATCAATAATAAAATTCATCCGTCAAAATTAATTAAAATGGCTGATAGTTCATGGTTCATGGTTCATAGTTGACAGTAAGTAACTATCAAATAGTTGACTATGAACCATGAACCATCATCTATCAACCACTAAATCACCGCATTAATGCTCATTTCCCTGATCTCTTTGGTTTCGGGGCGGCCATTTTTAAAGGCTTTACGTGGACTTAATCCCAGCAATTCAAACATGGCCATATCTTCATCGAACGTAGGATTTGGCGTAGTTAACAACTTTTCGCCGGCAAAAATAGAGTTGGCACCTGCCATAAAGCAAAATGCCTGCTCAACAGTGCTCATTTCGGTACGGCCTGCTGATAAGCGCACTACAGTTTTTGGCATAATGATACGGGTGGTAGCTATCATGCGTACCATATCCCAGATGGATACGCGTGGCTGATCGGCCAACGGCGTAC
>NZ_JBDTJZ010000191.1:0-10726 GCF_039935595.1 Mucilaginibacter sp.
AAATGTAACCGGTATTCCGGCGTAAATATTGTTTGCTGATGCCGAGATAGTTACCGAAGGCGTAACAGGCGGCGGTGCAACCGTTAGCTGTTGTGATATTGGTTGTGCTGTTAAGTATACAATATTATCGCCGGTTTGGCTGGCAGTAATAATGGTAGTACCGGATGCTATAATATGAATTAGGCCCTGTGCAGATACGGTTGCCACCGATGTATTGCTGCTGGTATAAGTAACTGGAAATAGGCTAACGTTACTGCTTGCATTGGCATTAAAATCCACATCGCAAATAACCTTTGCTGCAATAGCCGGAAATGTTATTTGCTCAACTTGCGACACCGTTAGCGTTACAGTAACCGGGCTTGCAGCTAGGAAGTTGCTATTGGCTGCCTGCGATGCGGTGATATGAGCAATCCCGGGAGCAACTATGTGTATCAACCCATTAATTATAACGGCTACCACCGTATTGTCGCTGGTATAGGTAATTGGCGTTTGAGTATTGGTACTTGTTGCAGCCGGTGTAATATCATTATTATTATTAGCTGAATTTACCGATGGTTGTGGGAAAGTAATGACCGCCTGGGATAATGTGGATGCAGCTATATTTACTATGGTAGTGCTGCTGCCGCCTCCATTGTATGCAGTAATGGTATAATCCTGTGCAGGTGATGCAATAGTTGGTGTGCCACTTATAACGCCTGTTGTAGGATCAAATGTCAATCCGGGAGGTAGTGCTCTATCAATGGTGTAACCCGAAATGGTTATTTTTTTTACCTGGTTAGCAGCAGCATCGGCCACAAATAAATTGCCCTGGCCATCAAGTGTTAAGCCAATGGGGCCGTTAAAAGGTATAACAACGCCATTTAAGTTAGTTACAACTAAAGGTGTTACCACTCCTGCCGCTGTTATTCTGCTTACGCTATTGCCGTTTTGATTGGTGACATAAAAATTATTAGTGCCATCAACTTTTATTTCGCGCGGAAAATTTAAACCTGTAGCAAATGTAGAAACGATGCCGGCTGGCGTAATTTTTCTGATAGCGTTATTGGAGGCGTCGGTTACATATAAGTTGCCGACTGCATCTAAAGTAACACCTGTAGGTGTAGCAAATGTTGCTGTTGCAATCGATCCGTTAGTAAACCCGCCCGTAGCACTGCCTGCATATGTTGTTACTACGCCGACAGGGGTAATTTTTCTGATCATGTTGTTTCCCTGATCAGCAACATAAACATTACCTGTAGCATCAACAGCTACTCCGCGAGGGGTGCTAAAACTGGCCGCAGTCCCCGTGCCATTTGCAGAGCCAGCTATACCATTATTGCCCGCCAGGGTTGATACAAGTCCTCCGGGTGTTATTTTTCTTACCAATTGGTTTTGTTCATCACCTACATATAAGTTCCCCGCCGCATCTATAGTAATGCCATCAGGATGATATAAGCTGGCTGCAGTGCCCTGCCCATCTACGCCGGCAGGCACCCCGTTCCCCGCAAAAACTGACACCACCCCGGTATTACTTATTTCTTTGATCCGATTATTATCCCAATCAGCTACAAATAAATTTCCGTTTGCATCAATAGCAGTAGAAGTTGGCGTGTTAAAGCCGTTATAAATAGTGGTTAGCTGCCCGTAAATTGTAGCAGGCACTGCCCCGCCGCTATTGGTTGGCGTTAATGTGGGTATTTTTGTGTTAACAGAATAGGTTTGCGGAGTTTGATAACTTATGTTTGGCGGTGCAATAGTTTGAGACACCGCTGCAAGCACTGCTATGTTTACAACTGTACTGCTGCTTCCCCCTGCATTATAGGCCGTTATTGTATAATTAGTTGCCGGGAATGCTGCGGTAGGTGTACCGGATATAACGCCAGTAGTTGCATCAAAAGTTAATCCGGCGGGCAAGGGCTTGTCTATAACATATCCTGTAACAGATACTTTTCTGATTTTTCTACCTAACTCGGAAACATATAAAAACCCGGCCGGATCATATACTAAATCATTTGGACCACTAAACCTGGCATCGGAGCCGATGCCATCAACTGCCCCGGGCGATACCGCACCGGCTACTGTAGTAACCATACCATCAGTACTAATTTTTCTTATCTGAGAGTTATTCATGTCGGCTACATAAACATTCCCAATGGCATCTATTGCTAAAGCTGCCGGACCAAGGAATATGGCCGATGCAGCAGGGCCATTTTTAGCGGTACCACCATTATCTGCACCTGCATAAGTACTTACTATCCCACCGGCTGTAATTTTTTTTATTTTGTTATTACCATAGTCTGCCACATACATATTTCCTGCAGCATCGATAACCATGTCATAAGGTTGATAGATCTTCGCAGTTGTGGTTGTTCCATTAACATCCCCCTGGGTAGCACCAACAATGGTTGACACAGTAGCATTTGGAGTAATTTTACGTATTAAATGATTATCGGTATCCGCTACGTATATATTACCCATCGCATCGGTAACAATAGACTTTGGGTGATTAAATTTAGCAGCCGTACCTACACCGTCAGCATATCCAGAATTGCCTCCTGCAATAGGTGCGAATACATTGTTGACACTTATTTTTCTTATGTTGGTGCCATATTGGAATGTTGCATAGATATTATCCTGATTATCAATGGTAATACCCTCAATTTGTTCAATACTATAAGCAAAAGTTGACACCGTGCCATCAGGTTTGATCTTTCTTATAACCTTATCAAATATATCAGTAACGTATAAGTCTCCGTTTGAAGTTCGCGCTAATCGGGTAGGCGAATCAAATTTTGCTGCAGTTCCTACCCCATCAACATAACCAGGAGTACTACCAGCAAAAGTTACAACTTCGCCATATCTGTTGGCGGGCACTACACCCCCATTGTTTGAAGGCACAATTGGAGTTATTGAAATATTAGCGTTATAGGTTAAAGTAGCAGGATAACTAATATTAGGAGCCTGTGCAAAGCCACTTATCCCCAATAAAAAAAACAGCAAAATGCAGTAACAAGTAATGAGAAATGTTTTTTTTAAGTACGGCATAAAATTGTGATCGCTACCAAAAATAAAAATTTTACCGAAAGCTTTGTGTATTATTTAGCATAAGTGTTGTTACAAACGAGTTATGACATGCCACAGAGAATGTTTTATACACTTTTTTATAGGTTTGCCACAATGGAACACGTTTTAGATAACCCAGCCTGGAACGCTTTACTAACGGGCAACAAACATTTGGGTGAGGGCAATGAGCAGGTAAAATATTATATACAGCAGGTATCGCCTTTTGTTGGCTTTAGAGATAATAATGCCGCTGATTTTGAATGGTTATATAATTTAATGACCTATAATGGCCCGGCGGTTTTTATCACGCCCGTGTTTGTAGATATTCCCCATCAATGGAAAATTGCCCGCCGTATAATTTGTTACCAAATGCTATATGAAGGTGATTATGATGCAGTGCAACTGCCAACTGTTGCGTTAACCCATAAAGATATACCGCAAATGATGGCTTTAACACAATTAACTAACCCCGGTCCGTTTTTGCCGCGTACTATTGAGTTTGGCCATTATGAGGGAATTTTTGAAGGCGATAAATTAATAGCTATGGCCGGCCAGCGTATGCACCCGGTACCTTATGCCGAAATAAGCGCGGTTTGTACCCATCCGGATCATTTGGGTAAGGGTTATGCCCGCCAATTGCTGCTTAGCCAGGCTAACCGCATAAAAGCCGAAGGAAACATCCCGTTTTTACACGTAAGAGACGATAATTACCGGGCCTTAAAAGTTTACAAAGGTTTGGGTTTTGTTACCCGCCAGCAATTGCATTTTTATGTGTTAACCAAATAATGGGTGCTATTAAACATCCAAAACCATTTGCGGCATTAATATGTTAAACGTACAAATAGAGTAAAAAAACAGCTATTGGTTGTTGCCCTGCTTTACAACTTTGAATCTGTTAAGATGTTGCTGTTTTATATTTATTAGTTTTGAAGACCACTAAACACATGTTTATTTAAATAATGTTTAATGAATTATAGATTTTTATTTGCCTTATCCTTTTTTCTTTGTGTTCAGCAATCTGTAAAAGCAAACTTTGTATTTGATCAAAATTGCATAGCAGCATACCGGGCCATATTTGATCTGCGGTTTAATGATGCCCGGAAATATATTCGCGATGAAAGAGCAAAAAGCCCACAAAATGGCATTCCTATTTTGCTGGATAATTATATCGATTACCTGTACCTGCTCACTACCGAAAATAAAAGTCAGTACGATAAATTTAAAGACAATAAGTCGGATCGTATAGATGCACTGGAGGATAACGATGAAAACTCACCATACTATCTTTTTACCCAGGCCGAGGTTTACCTGCAATCGGGCATGGTAAAGGCCCGCTTTGGCGATTATATATCATCAACACGTGATTTTAAAAAGGCACAAAACCTTTTGACAGAAAATGAGGAAAAGTTTAGAGGCTTTTTACCAAACCAAAAAAGCCTGGGGTTAATTGATGTAATATTTGGTGCCATCCCATCTAACATGAAAGCAATGGCCAACTTTTTAGGCATTCGGGGCAACATTACAACCGGGCTAAAACGTATAGAGCAATTCAGAAACTCAATTGCAAACGGCCCCTACAGTTATTATAATGACGAGACCGTTTTTTTACTATGCCTTACACATGTTGACGTAGTGCATGACAGGAACAGTTACAGCTACCTTTCGCCGTTGATTGAAACCATGAACGATAAAAGCACCTTAAAATCATATTTACAGGGCTATATATGTTTTAAAACGGGCCATGCCGACGAGGCTATTAAGAATATATTGGGTGCCCCAAGGGCTACCCAATATGTAGCCATACCCATAATGGACTACTTGTTAGGAAATGCCAAATTATGCCGTATGGACACAGACGCTAATATTTACCTTACCAAATTTTTAAACGAAACCCAAAGTCCTAATTACATAAAAGACACTTATTTAAAGCTGGCCTATTATTACCTGTTAAGAAACAATACAGCCAAATACAACTATTATCTGGCATTGGTGCGCACCAAAGGGTACACAACAGATGAAAAAGACAAACAGGCATTAAAGGAAGCTAATGATATAAAACCAGATATTGCTTTACTAAAGGCCCGGTTTTATTTTGATGGCGGCTACTATAGCGATGCCCTGGCACAACTAAAAACAATCCAGCTTAATGATCTGAACAACTCGAGGGATAAAATAGAGCTTTACTACCGCTTTGGCCGTACATATGATATGATGAATAATTTTGATGGTGCCTTTACCAATTATCAGCGGGCTATTAGTATGGGCAGAAACGAAAATTATTATTTTGCCGCTAATGCTGCCTTAAACCTGGGCGTTATATTTGAGCAAAGAAAAGATTATAAAAAAGCTGCCGATTTTTATAACACGGCCCTGCAAGTGAAAAGCCACGAATACCAGAACAGTATTGACACCCAGGCAAAAGAAGGTTTAAGCAGGCTGGGAAGGTAATAGTATTGTTTAATTATATTTAGTTTAAAGCAATTGCAACCAGATATTTTTACTGGTTCGTGAGCCTGTTTACAAATTAGTACGATTTTTCAATTTAAAAACTATATTTGGAGTAACACTTATTTGCATATATAAACGGTGTTTCGATATACCGAATTAACTAAAATGGTCGAACGAAAAATATTGATTACCGGGGCCAGCCGGGGGTTGGGGTTAGCAATAGCAAACCGATTATCAACAGAATACACATTAATACTGCACGCTACCCGGGAGGAAAGTTTTACAGGCACCATTGATCCTAAACACCATATTTTATGTGCCGATCTTAGTGACCCGGCCGAGCTAACCGCTTTTTGCAAACGGTTAAAAAAAGAGCATAACGATTTGTTTGGAGTTATTAATAATGCGGGCGTTACCTTTGATACATCATTGGTTTACCAGCCCGAACGCGATATAGACAAAATGCTCCATGTAAATTTGAAAGCGCCTATTATGATATGTAAGGCGGTAATGAAACAATTTTTGTTGAATAAAACCGGTGTAATTATTAATGTGAGCTCAGTAGTAGGCGAAATTGGCAATGCTTTTCAGGTAGTTTATTCGGCTACCAAAGCGGGGTTATTGGCACTGACCAAATCATTGGCCCGCGAAGTTTCTGCTTTAAGCGAAGAGCACTCCATAAGGGTATTAAGCATAGCACCGGGTTTCATTGAAACGGATATGACCGATGGGATACCCGAAAGCGAAAAGCAAAAAGTTTTAAAAGCCATACCGGCAAATCGTTTTGGCAAAGCTGATGAAGTTGCCGAAATGGTTGCCTTCCTGGTATCAGATAAAGCATCGTATATTAACGGAACCAACTTAAATATTAATGGCGGGATATTATGATAACGGTGTACATATAGAAAACCTATGTGCTGTAAATCCAAAAGATATTCTTATTGCTTACGGACCCACCAAACTATTGGTTGACAAGTATCACTGGCACTCGCCTAAAGTAGGAGTAGTAGCCAGTTATACCCCTAAGGCACATGATGTGGAAGACCATTTTGGTGTATTTAGGGGTGTTGACCAGATAGAGGCATTTGTACAGGCCACCGCCGGCTCATTAGCCACTTTTTTAGAGTGTGAAAAAAATGGCTGGGCACCTACGGATATGAAAGATAAACTAGTGCCGAGTTTTATAGGTATAGGTACTGTAAATTTTGTAAGTTACCTGGAAGAAGGAGACACTTTTGTAATGCTCGGGAAAACAACTTATTATAAATTTAAGCAAATGGTTTGCGAAGGAAGGATATTTAAGGCTCCGAAAGGGTTGGACCTCGACGATTATTTTAAGAATTTCGCCGAAGAACGTTTATTTAAATACGACCTTGGCCCTGAATTTACATTGGTATCAGCCTTGTTTGATATAACCGGCAGGGCAATAGACAGATCATACTTTAACAGATAGATAAACTTATAACAATTTAAAAAATATTAACTTATCATGGAAAGACAAGAAGTTATTGACGGTTTAATAGAAGTGCTTAAAACGGTGAGAATGATAGACCCGGAAAGGCTGGTAGGCGTTACCGAGGAAACCGATTTTATGAAGGACCTGACTGTGCCGTCATCTGAATTGATAAACATTGTGGCCAAAGTTGAGCAAAAATTCGACATTGAGTTTGAGGATGATGATATTGACGGTTTAGGGTCGCAGGTTAAGGATGTTGTTGATTTAATATTAAAAGTAAAAGCAAGGGGCTAATATGGCAAACAGACGGGTAGCGGTAGTTGGTATGAGCGGAGCTTTTCCGACTTGTAAAGATATTACTGAGTTTAGTGATAAATTATTCAATAACCAAAGCCTTATACGCACCTGGGACGAAACTTTGGCCTATGGAAAACAGATCCGATCTACCGTTGCCGGTTATATTACCGAAGCAGAGATGGACCTGGATGTTGCATGGGGCCCTGCCGGTACAAACTACCCCGAAGCATTTATTGACAAACTTGGACGTATACCCGTTGGCAATCTGGCCACTGCTGACATAAGCAGTATTTGGGGTATGCTTGGTTCATTGGACGTTATTAAAATGGCCGGCTGGTCGGAAGATATGGTTCGGTCAGAGCATACCGGGGTTGTAATGGGTTCCGGCGCAAGCAGTAACCTGATATTGCGAACCGCATGGCATAATTTTTTTGTTAATGGTGTAAAAACGAGGTATAGCGGCGGCCATACGGTTGACCGTGCCATGTCATATCGTGAAGCTGCAAATGTTTCGACTTTGATAAGAAGCAAAGGTGTTTGCGAAACCATTACTTCTGCCTGTGCAACAGGTTTGGGTAATATTGGCTACGCCTACAGGCTAATTAAATTTGGTTTGCAGGACAGGGTGATAGCTGGTGGAATGGAAGCCACTTCGCTGGAATCTTTTATCGGGTTTGACGGCATGATGATATTAAGCCGCGGCTTTAGTCCCGAAGAGAGTTCGCGCCCGTTTGATATGAAACGAAACGGTTTTGTATGTTCCTTTGGTGCAGGAGTGGTAGCCCTTGAAGAATATGAACAGGCCAAAGCACGCGGCGCTAATATATTGGCGGTTATTGATGAGTATTTTAATAATTCAGACGGCGACGGCGATATGTTTTACCCCTCGTTTGACGGACAAAGAAGATTATGGAAAGGAGTAATGGCCGGATCAACAGGTAAACCTGATGTGGTAAAAGTACACGGCACCTCAACATTTATGGGCGACCCCGTTGAGCTGTTAAGCGTAGTTGATGCTTTAGGAGAGGATGGTTACCATATTTCGGCACCTAAATCCCAATTTGGGCACATGTTGGGCGGTGCTGGTTCGGTTGAATTTATAACTGCGCTGCTGATGCTTAAAGAACAAAAAGTATTGCCTTGCTTAAATTGTGAAAACCTGAACCCCGAACTAGAACCGTTCCAAACAAAACCGGATTGGGAAGGCCCTATGAAACCATTAGCTGCATATCGCGATTTGCTTCCGCAGAAAAGCTTTGCAAAACCAATAAACAGCATTGTTTGCCTTAACTATGGTTTTGGCGGTACCAACAGCGCTATAAAAATATCAAAACACGTATGATAGATAATACAGGCAAGATAGCGGTGATTTTTGGTGTCAGAAATGATAGCTCTATTGCCTATGATGTTGCCTTGAAACTGCATAAATCGGGCTGTAAAATAGCCCTTAGTTATGTAGACGATACCCGGGCCGAGGTGCTGTATTTAATGGAGAAAATTGGCGCCGACACCAGCCTGGCTATGCCGGTTGATGTTAGGGACGAGCAACAGATAAGTGATTTTTTGAATAGCGTATACCAAAAGCTTGGTGCTATTGATTATATATTACACGGCGTAGCCTTTGCCAGCACCAAGGTATTATGTTCAAATTTTGTGGGCAGTACCGATCCTGTCCCCGAATATATTGATATCCCTTTTGAAGACCTGATGGATTCTTTTAACATCAGCGCATACTCGTTATTAAGAATTGCACGGGTGGCAGAAAAGCTGTTGCAAAAAAACGCGTCTATTTTAACACTTACCTACAACGCGGCCAACAGGGTTTTTCCTCAATATGGCGGCATGGCTATAAACAAGGCAGCGCTCGAAAATATGATGCAATACCTGGCCAGCTATTTTCGTAATAAGCAGGTTAGGGTTAATGCCATATCGGCGGGGTTGGTCATGACCACCTCATCAGGCGGTATAAACGGCGTACGCAAAATGCGGAAATTGGGTAAAACAACAGCCCCTTTGGGTAATGTTGATGCGGCCGATGTAGGCGATGCAGCCTTATATTATTTTTCTGATCTTTCAAAAAAAGTAACCGGCAATATCCACTTTGTTGACGGCGGTTTTAATATAATGGGGGTACCGGTAGTTGATGGAGAGTAAACTGGAAACTTCGGTAAATGAAATAACCGGCTTAAAGCAATTTGCTGTAGGTAATGATCTGGTATGCTTATCAGACTTTAAGTTTTCATTAACCGACGTTTTTAAAAACAAGGTATATACGCCTGCCGAAATAGCTTACTGTAATAGCTTTACCGATTCGTTACAACGTTATGCCTCAACCTGGGCCGCAAAAGAAGCGGTGTATAAAGCCGTTAAACAAATTGACCCATCGCCTTTGGCATGGAAAAAAATAGAAGTACTTAGGGCCAAAGGCGGAGGTATACCAACCGTATTATTACCCCCTCAATTTAATAATTACCAAATAAGTCTTACCTTATCACATGATGGCGATTACGCCTGGGCACTGGCATTAATTAATACAACAGCTTGATCAAATTTTGACATCGCACTTTTATCAAACCGATTTTGCCGACCTCCATTACTATAAATTTGGGACAGGAAAAGCCAATATGCTTTGTTTTCATGGCTTTGGTATGCATGGCAAACAGTTTTTGGTGCTTGAACCCGAATTAGGCGATAAATATACCTTTTGGGGGTTTGACCTTTTTTTTCATAAAACCACCATCCTTAAAAATAACGACCTCGACACTATAAAAGCGGGCCTAACCAAAAAACAACTTGCTGATTTTATATTGGGTTTTTGCAAGGCGCAAAATATAGACAGGTTTTCGGTAATAGGGTACTCCATGGGGTCGCATTATGCTACCGTAATTGCAGAAGAAGTTCCTGAACTGATTGATGAATATATTATTGCTGCGCCATCTTCAATTAATCCCGGTAAAATCATGAGGTTTTTCAGCCTTAATAAAATAGGCAATAAACTTATCGAGAAAATAGCATTGAGCAAAACCGCGCTACTTGGACTTTTAAAGTCGCTTCATAAAGTGCGCTTGATTGATGCAGAGGGTTATGCTATTCTTTTAAAAGAGATCGGCACCTATCAGCTTCGGTTTAATTTATACGCCAGTCTTACTTATTTGCGATTTTTAGAAACCGATGAACAAAAATTGAGTTATTCGCTAAACAATTTCCCCATAAAAAGCGTCTTCATATTCGGCCGGCGCGATAAAACCTATCCGCTTTCAATCGGCAAAGACTTTTTGCCGCAAATAAAAAACGCCAAAATACTTAACTTAGATGAATCGCATGAACTCATCAATAAAAATTTTGCCAAAGTTTTAAAGGAAGTATTATAAACAAATGATCATCAAATCAAAACCGGCATCGCTTAGGGGGCTAAAAGTATTTGGTTATTGCATGACAAAGGTCATGAAACTGCTTTTTGTGAACAAAATGGTTATTAATCCG
>NZ_JBDTJZ010000192.1:0-45017 GCF_039935595.1 Mucilaginibacter sp.
GTAGCGGCAATAATAGCGTCAATATTATCAATGGCTTCCGGCTTTTCAATTTTAGCGATAACCCTTGCGGCTTTGCCGCTTTGGCTGATAATGCGTTTTAGATCAGTGATGTCATCGGCGTTACGAACAAATGAAAGCCCTATCCAATCTACATCCCAATCTAAAGCATATTTAAGATTCTCCAGGTCCTCTTCAGTTAAGCTGGGGATAGAAACCTTGGTATTTGGCAGGTTAACGCCTTTACGTGATGTTAAAATACCACCATGTACTATTTCGCAAAGCACGGTATCCTTTTTATTGGTCTCAATCACCCGCATCTGTATCTTTCCGTCATCCAATAAAATAATTTCATTGGCCTGCACATCCTGCGGAAAGGTATCGTAAGTAATATATATACGGTGATCGTCACCAATACATTCATGCGTTGTTATGTTAATGCGCGTGCCGTTTACCAGATGAATACCACCATCTTTTACTAAACCTATCCTTATTTTTGGCCCTTGTAAATCGGCCAGTATAGCTACATTTGTTTTATGCTGATCATTGATCTCCCGAATAAGGTCGATAAATTTTTTATGATCCTGTGGCTTTCCATGCGAAAAATTAAGACGGCAAACATTGACACCAGCCTTGATCATCGCCAATAAAACGTCTTTATTTGCAGACGCGGGACCCATGGTGGCAACAATTTTAGTTCGGTTATAAGATAATTTCATAGTTATCAGTTTATACTGATTGTTAGTGTCTAAATAACACTTACAAATTTTCCGCTAAAATAGAAGATTTTCACGTGATTTTATTTTTTTTGGATCAATCTTTACAGCAGCAACAATTTCGGGTATATGATTTAGCCCTGAAATTAATTTTTCAAGGTCGGTATCATCAATATAATTTTTGATCATAAAAAAATAATCGGCCTTTTTCATTTCAGGAATAAGATAGCCGTCAGAACCCTTGTTGGCTATAAAAAAGAAATCTGTTTCATTGGCTTCCCAATTATAAATGTATAAAGAGAAATATACAGGCTCGGCTCCCGGGTAAATATCCACGCCAAGATCGTCGGTTTTAATAAAATTAAAATTCAGATACTTGTTAATAAGGTAACAAACCCGATAATCTTTTAACGACGTTGTGACCGCAATTAGCACAAAATCAAGATCGATCTCAAACTTTAAAAATTTCCTGTTCAAAATCATTACATTTGCGCCGGTAAAAATACAAATAGATAAACCGTTATGAATAAAATTTATTACGCTAACAACTAAAAAGTTTTAGATTTGTTATTTGATAGAATTTATTTTTCTTTGCACTGAAATTATTAATCATTAAATTATAATACTATGTCTGATATCGCTTCAAGAGTAAAAGCTATAATCGTAGAAAAATTGGGAGTTGACGAAAGTGAAGTTACACCAGAAGCAAGCTTCACCAACGACCTTGGTGCCGACTCGTTAGACACCGTGGAACTTATCATGGAGTTTGAAAAAGAATTTAACGTGGCTATTCCTGACGATCAGGCTGAAACTATCGGTACTGTAGGACAAGCGATTGCTTACCTTGAAAAAAACGTTAAATAAAAACTCCCTTAATTTGATTAAATGGAGTTTAAAAGAGTTGTAGTAACCGGGCTTGGAGCACTTACTCCTATTGGTAATAACGTTGCAGAGTACTGGAACGGGTTGATCAATGGAGTAAGTGGTGCTGCCTTAATTAAAAGTTTTGATACATCACTGTTCAAAACAAAATTTGCATGCGAGGTTAAAAACTTTGATGCTGATGCTTTTTTTGGAAGGAAAGACGCGCGTAAACTGGACCAGTTTGTTCAATACGCGTTATTTGCTACAGAAGAAGCCGTAAAAGACGCGGGGTTAAATTTTGAAAAACTGGATACCAGCCGTATAGGCTGTATCTGGGGATCAGGCATTGGCGGTTTAAAAACCTTTTTGGACGAAGTTATAAACTTTGCCAAGGGCGACGGAACACCACGGTTTAACCCATTCTTTATTCCTAAAATGATAGCAGATATAGCTCCCGGCCATATCTCTATTAAATATGGTTTGCGAGGTCCCAATTATACTACGGTGTCTGCCTGTGCTTCATCCAACAATTCGTTAATTGATTCATTTAACTATATCCGCCTGGGTAAAGCTAATATGTTTATCAGTGGCGGATCTGAAGCTATTATTAACGAAGCAGGTATTGGTGGTTTTAATGCCATGCATGCCATATCAACCCGTAATGATGACCCGGCAACAGCTTCAAGACCCTTTGACCTTAATCGAGATGGCTTTGTTGCCGGCGAAGGTGCCGGTACCATTATTTTAGAAGAACTGGAACACGCAAAAGCACGAGGCGCTAAAATTTATGCCGAAATGATTGGCGGCGGCATGAGTGCCGACGCTTACCACATGACGGCCCCGCACCCGGAAGGATTGGGCGCGGCGCTGGTAATGAAAGCTGCATTGCAGGATGCCGGCATAAATCCATCAGATATTGATTATGTAAATGTGCACGGTACATCAACCCCTATTGGCGACCCGCAGGAAATTAAAGCTATACAGCAGGTATATGGCGATGATATTTTTAAAATAAATATCAGTTCAACAAAATCAATGACGGGGCACTTACTGGGTGCCGCCGGCGCTATTGAGGCTATTGCAGCTATATTGGCTTTAAATAACAATATCGTTCCGCCAACTATTAACCACTTTACTGACGATCCGATGTTTGATCCGCGTATAAATTTTACATTTAACAAGGCTCAAAAACGCGAGGTTAATGTAGTGCAGAGCAACGGATTTGGGTTTGGAGGCCATAATGCTTCTGTAATTTTTAAAAAATACGAAGATTAAAGTGTATGCCTGTTAGCCGGTTATACAAATTATATTTATCTCCGCACAGAAAGTACGTTAAGGTTTTAAAAAATTTGCTTGGCTTTGTGCCAGGCAATTTATCATTGTACCGTTTGGCGTTCAGGCATAAATCTGTAGCGCAAAACGTAAAAAAAGGTGTAAAAAACAGTAACGAACGCCTGGAGTTTTTAGGCGATGCCGTATTGGGCAGCGTAGTTGCCGAAGTGCTTTTTAAGCTGTATCCGTATGAGGATGAGGGGTTTTTAACTGAGCTCCGCTCAAAAATTGTGAGCCGTATAAACCTTAACCAACTAGCACGGAAACTTGGTTTTGAAGGCCTGATTGAATATGATAGCCGCGTATTAGGCTCATCGCGCCAGGGCTCATTATTAGGCGATGCCTTTGAAGCCTTAATTGGGGCCGTTTATTTAGATAAGGGCTACAATTTTACACGTAACTTTCTGGTAAACCACATCATTAAATCGCATATTGATATACACACTCTTGAGCAAACCGAAACCAACTTTAAAAGCAAATTAATTGAATGGTGCCAGCGCCACGGCAAGGATGTATCTTTTGACCTGATTGGTAATGACGACGGCGAAAATGTCAAATTATTTACCGTACAAGCCAGTGTTGATGGCGAAGTAATGGGCCAGGGAAAAGAATTCAACAAAAAAAACGCAGAAAAACTGGCCGCTGAAAAAGCTTGCGAAGCATTAGGTATTTAAAGCTTAATACAGCTTTTCCACTTTCAATTGAGCTTTATTGGCTTGAAAATATTCGTATGATTTTTTGATGTAATTGATCACATCATAGTCATTCCATCCCTTAACCTCTTCATACGACGGAGTAAACGTATGCATAAAGCTTTCTATATCCTCATCAGGCATATTGGTAATTTGCTTTACAATTGCACTGTTATACTTTTTATTGATCTCTAACTGCTCCAGCTCGTCTTTTGAATATTGTTTAAAATGGCGCGCCTGCTTAGGTCCTTTTCCAAATAATTCATACATCCCGGTTAACGGGGATGACAAAAAGGATAAAGCCGTGGGTTTTCCGTTATAAAATGAACCTTGTTTACGGTACTGGCCAAGCGCATCATTTAATTCCTGTTTCCGGCTCTGCTCCCTAATGGTAACTTCTTTAAGTGCAATAACCGGCAGCATATATATATTAATATCATACTCACCAAATATTACAAAAAACTGGGTGGTAAACTCGTCCTTTTTAAATAACAGGGTATCGCCTTTGGCAGCCTGTATATGAAATACACCCTGATCATTACTGGTGGTTGCTGTTTTACGGCCCGTATTGGTTATACTTACCTGGGCAACGCGCTCGTTATAGCTTTTTTTATATATGGTGCCGCTTACCGTAAATAGCTGTTGCGCGCCCGCGCAAAAGGTAATACAGCTACAAAAAAAGAACAAAAAAATACCGCGGAAATACATTTAAAAACTAAATAGAATATCAAATTTACACATTGTTTTTTATTGCAAACGTAATTTTTTGTGATTAGTAATTAGTAATAAGAAATTAGTATAAATAGTTAAACATATATCAAGCTCAACAATTATCAGTTAACTAATGACTGATTAACTAATCACTAACCTCTAATCTCTAAAAATATTATCTTTGCACATGATAAAATCCATGACAGGGTATGGAATTGCCAGTTTTGACTCAGGCAACTTAAAGTACACCGTTGAGATAAAATCTCTTAACAGCAAATTTCTTGAACTTTCATTAAGGCTGCCCAAAATTTTTTCGGAGAAAGAGTTTCAGTTGCGTAATGACTGTAGTAAACAAATTGAGCGCGGCAAAGTAAACCTGTCAATTAACGTTGAGCAAGCCGGCAGTACCCTAAAAGCGGCTGCAGGCATTGATACCGAGTTGTTAAAACATTACTATACCCAGCTAAAAGCCGTAAGTAATGATTTGAATGAACCCGCAAATAACCTGCTACAACTGGCACTGGGCCTACCCGAAGTAGTAAAATACGGTGAGGAGACCATATCAGAAGATGAATGGAAGGTGGTTGAAAATACTTTTAAACAGGCTATGGCCGCGTTTCAACAGTTCAGGGCCGATGAGGGGAGAGTTTTGGAGCAGGATGTTAAAATGCGCATAGGTATTATTTTAGATAACTTAAAATTGGTTGAGGTGCATGAACCTAAACGTGTACCTGTAATACGCGAACGCTTGAATCAGTTTTTAAGCGATGCCATTGGCCGCGAAGCTATTGACCAAAATCGCTTTGAGCAGGAGCTGATATATTATATTGATAAGCTGGATATTACCGAAGAAAAAACCCGCCTAAGGGCTCATTGTGATTATTTTGTAGAAACCCTTAAAAATGATGACGCCAATGGTAAAAAACTGGGTTTCATATCGCAGGAGATAGGGCGCGAAATAAATACCCTTGGCTCAAAAGCCAATGATGCTGATATACAGAAGCTGGTGGTAGGGATGAAGGAGGAGCTTGAAAAAATAAAAGAACAATTACTGAATGTTTTATAAAGTTCATAGTTGATGGTTCATAGTTCATAGCAACTATCAATCATTACCATGAACCATGAACTATTAACTATGAGCCAGGAAGGCAAACTCATCATATTCTCTGCACCATCAGGAGCCGGAAAAACCACCATAGTACAGCACCTGCTTACTAAATTCCCTCAGTTGGAGTTTTCTGTTTCGGCTACCACGCGCGATCCTCGTGGAAATGAGCAAAATGATAAAGCCTATCATTTTATAAGCAAAGAAGAGTTTTTGCACCTGATAGCTAACAAACAATTTGTTGAGTTTGAAGAAGTATACAGCGGCACCTTTTATGGCACCCTGCGTACAGAGATTGAACGGATATGGAAAAAAGGTAAAACGGTAATATTTGATATTGATGTAGAAGGGGGCCTGCACCTTAAACGCAAATACGACGGTAACGCGCTTGCTATATTTGTGCAGCCACCATCGTTAGAGGTATTGAAGGAAAGATTGATTGGCCGCGGCACAGATAGCCCCGAAAAGCTGAAAGAGCGTTTTAAAAAAGCCGAAAAAGAGTTGAATTACGCCCCTAAATTTGATATTATACTAAAAAATTACGATCTTCAAACGGCGTGCAACGAAGCAGAAATATTGGTTAAACATTTTATTGCTAAGTAGTTTGCAGTTACCGGTTTGCAGTATGCAGTAATATGGGTAATTATAAAGATTTGTTATTGTATCAAAAAAGCTTCCGCCTTGCAATGGAGATATTTGTAGTTACTAAGCAATTCCCAAAAGAAGAAACATATTCATTAACAGATCAAATAAGAAGATCGTCACGTTCTACAAATATTTGCACCGTTGAAGCATATAGAAAACGAAAATACCCAAATCATTTTATCAGTAAACTTACTGATGTAGATATGGAAAATAGCGAAACACAAGGTTGGTTAACTTTTGCTAAGGAGTGTGGATACATAACTAATGAAATTTATGATGGATTATTTGCATTATCTGATGAAGTAGGCAAATTAGTTCAATACATGATAAATAACCCCGGAAAATTTGGCGCGGGACAATGACTGCCAACTATTAACTGAAAACTGCAAACTGAATTAAACTGATGAAAATAGGATTACTTTTCGGTTCATTTAATCCTATACATATTGGCCATTTAATTATAGCTAACTATCTGGCCAACCATACCACGCTTGATAAAGTTTGGCTGGTGGTATCGCCCCAAAACCCACTTAAAAAATACGGAGATCTTATTAATACATACGACAGGCTGGAGATGGCCCGTCTGGCTACCGATAATGCCCAAAACATTGTGGTGAGCGATGTAGAGTTGAAATTGCCCCAACCATCGTACACCATTGATACGCTTACTTATTTAAAGGAACAATATCCCGAGCATGAATTTGCATTGATAATGGGATCTGATAACCTGGTGTCATTACCTAAATGGAAAAATTATAAGCTCATACTGCGCGATTACCGCATATACGTTTACCCGCGCCCGGGTTATGAAAATGCCGAGCTGGCCTCGCACCCATCCGTAACCATTACCATGACGCCACAGATGGAACTTTCGGCAACTTTTATTCGTAAATCCATCGCCGAAAAAAAGAATGTGCAATACTTTGTGCCCGACCCTGTTTTAAAATTTATTGAGAGCAAGAGTTTGTATAGCAGATAATTGCTAACTTTATAAAAAGGAGTATTTATGCTTACTAAAGAGAAAGTACATCAGTTAGTGGACCACATGCCCGATACGTTTACGGTAGATGATATTGTTGGCGAAATTATTTTACTTCAAAAGCTGGAGTTAGCTATGGAGCAAATTGCTAATGGCGAAGGAGAAGATTGGGAAAATGTTAAAAAGGAAATGGATTCGTGGTGAAAATTATATTCTCAAAAATTGCTAAAGCTGATCTGAGAGAAATTTATAATTATATAAAACGCGATTCGGTTAAGTATGCTTTACTTGAACGTAAAAAAATAGAACTTGTCATCAATAAATTATACCATCAACCTTTTTTAGGAAAAAAATCAATGGAGTTAAAAACTCACGAGGTATATGAGTTGATTTTCCAAAATTACAAAATTGTGTACAGGCTTGTAAGTGCCGAGGAAATCAACATCCTTACCATCCATCACCACGCCCGTTCCATTAGCAATAATCCGGCTTTTACCGACACCGATTAACCGCTATATTTGCGTCGTGAGCGAAAAAACAATTTTAAAACTGCAATTACCTACCGACCCTATTTGGGTAAAAAACGTGGTAGAAAGCAATATTGAAGAATTGCTTATCGATCACGCCTACTGCGAGCAAAAAGCTGCAACCAACGCCATTACCCTTATTGTACAAAACCCCAACCTGTCTGACCTGGTGCGGCAAATGGTGGCCCTGGCGCAGGAAGAAATGGACCACTTTAACCGTGTACATGAAATTATATTGGCGCGGGGGTATATATTAGGTCGCGAACGCAAAGACGATTATGTGAATGAGCTGCGTAAGTTTATTATTATTGGCGGCGGCCGGGAAGCGCAGCTGATAGACCGCCTGCTGTTTTCGGCCATGATAGAGGCCCGCAGCTGCGAGCGTTTTAAAGTATTATCTGAAAATATTAACGATGCCGGGCTATCCGCGTTTTATCATGAACTGATGATAAGCGAGGCTACACACTACACCACGTTTATTAACCTGGCCAAAAAGCATGCCGACAACATTGATGTAGATAAACGCTGGAAAGAATTTTTAGCTTACGAGGCGCAGGTGATACAAAACTATGGCAAGCAAGAAACCATTCATGGCTGATTCATCTATACACTTAGGTTGCCTACCGATACATTGATAGTTAGATAGTTGTAATGACGTTGCTTTGCAATATGTCAAGATTTAAGATTTTTAGAATAATAATACATGTTGCAGGCTGGCTGTTATTTATGGCGTTGCCGCTATTGTTTTTAAATGGTGGGCCTGATAGCAGTCCCGGCAATTCTTTATGGGTTTTAAAAGACTCTTCTTATTGGCTTTTTTGCTTTACCTATATTGCGCTTTTTTATATAAACGTTTATTTTTTAATACCCCGTTTACTTTTAAAAAGGAAGTACATTCAGTACAGCTTCATATTATTATTGCTATTTGCCTCCGTTTATTTTTTGAAGCCATTTGACAGATTAATGCGCGCTAATTTTAACCACTGGATAATAGAGCAACTTGCGGAACAACCAAAAAATGGCAGGATTTGGTGGCGACCTGAACAGTGGGGAACAGGAATTGAAAAGAAAGACTCCACAATCATAGGTCAACGCGGTGCAGATAGATTTGGGCCTGGTCAACGTAGGCCAGGTGGATTTGGTCAGGGTGAACGTCGACCTGAAGGGCGTGGTCCGGGTGGACGTGGTTCAGGCGAATGGGGCGGACGCGGCCAGGGACAGTTTTGGTATCATATAGATTTTACCAGCTTATTTATATTTATATTGATTATGGCATTAAGCACGGCTTCAAAAACCGTACAACAATGGAAGCTTACCGAGCGTAGGATAGCGCAAGCCGAAGCTGATAAGGCCAGTGCCGAATTATCGTTTTTAAAGGCCCAGATAAATCCGCACTTTTTGTTTAACACGTTAAATAATATTTATTCGCTTATATTAACAGGCAGCGCCAACGCCGCGGATAGCGTAATGAAACTATCAAACATTATGCGTTATGTTACGGATGATGTAACGCACGATTTTGTACCGCTGCAAAGTGAGATAGATTGTATAAATGATTATATTGAATTACAACGATTACGTATAGGCAAAAACTC
This sequence comes from Mucilaginibacter sp., assembly GCF_039935595.1. Taxonomy (GTDB): domain Bacteria; phylum Bacteroidota; class Bacteroidia; order Sphingobacteriales; family Sphingobacteriaceae; genus Mucilaginibacter. The sequence continues at coordinate 9,164 of NZ_JBDTJZ010000192.1, forward strand.
GCCAATTGAATTTACTGTAACAGGCGACCCTGCAAATAAAATAATAGCCCCTTTGGTGATGATGACGTTTGTTGAAAATGTTTTTAAATACGGTATCAGTAAAAGGGAACATTCGCCTATATACATCAAAATTGAAGTGTCGGATTTAAACATTGCGTTTGTTTGCGAAAACATGGTATTTATAAACAAAGGCGAAACCGAAAACCCAAGTACCGGTATTGGTATAAAGAACACCGTGCAACGCCTTGAACATTTGTACCCCGGCAAATACGTTTTGAATATTGAAAACGATAATAAAGAGTATAAGGTTAACTTAACGCTTCAATCATAAATTATATGCAGTTAAAATGTATAGCTATTGATGACGAACCTTTGGCGTTAGAGTTAATAAAAAACTATGTTGCCCGCATACCCGCCCTGCAATTGCTGCACACTTTTGATGACGCGTTATCAGGCGCTGAGTTTTTAAAAACCGGCGCGGTTGATTTATTATTTGTTGATATCAACATGCCCGACATAACCGGTGTTGAACTGGTTAGGGCATTAGAAAAAAAGCCTATGGTTATATTTACTACGGCTTATAAAAATTACGCGTTTGAGGGTTTTGAACTGGAAGCACTTGATTATTTATTAAAGCCTATTGATTTTAATCGTTTTTCAAAAGCAGTTGAAAAAGCCATAGATTATTATAAATATAAAAACAGTACCGTTGCAGATGAAAATGCGGCTAGTCTGTATGTTTATTCGGAGTACCGAATGGTGAGGATAGACCTGAAAGATATTGAATATATAGAAAGCATGGAAGACTATATAAAGATACACCGCCATAATCTGCCTACCATACTTACCCTCATGCCTTTAAAAAAGATATTGGAAAAGCTACCGGCTGATGGTTTTCAGCGTGTACACCGCAGCTATATTGTGGCTATTAATAAGGTTAAAGCTGTACAAAACCGAAAAGCTTATATAGGCGATATGCAAATACCTATAAGCGATACTTATTTTGATGTTATAAAAAACTGGCTTAAAAAGTAACTGGAAAACTACATTAAAACCCGTCGACACAAAAAGCCTATTCACCGACACACATTAAGTCAAATAAAAAAATAAACTCACCTTTAATTTGAAATTTGCGAAATACCCCTATACCTCTGCATTATTTACAACGCAATGCAGTATATTTAATACCCCTCCAAATAAGTTGTGATTGGTTTAAGCGTTCCGTGCAAGACGGGGCGCTTTATTTATTTTAAGCCCACTATGGTTTTAAAGTAGTTATCCATCATATCAATATCTACCACATCATTAATAAATCCTATGTGCATATCGGGGCGAACAATAAGCGCTTTCTTTTTACCCTCGTTTATTTCAAAAGCATCAAAAATATCCTGGTTTTTAAGTGATGGCGGCAGGTAGAAAAAGTTGATTTGCCCGGCATAGTTTTGCGTTATCCATTTAACTAAAGTAAAAAGATCCAGCTCTTTTAAGTTACCCAACACTATGAGTGTAAAGCCTGGCTTGGCGCACCATTCATGCAGGTCGGTTTCTTGTTGCTTTTTCTCGTCAAACACCTTAAAATAAGGCATCCTGTCGCCGGCTTTTATTTGGGTAGCATTACTCAGGTGCAGGTTAATTTTGCTGTCGCGATAGTTGATATTGATCTGCGATAGCCGCTTAAAAAAAACCTCGCGCAGGTTATCGTTCTGCCAGGTAAGTTTTAACAGCGACGGCATAATCCATTTTTTAAACAGGCTCACCAACCAGTTTCTTGATGTGATGATATTAAATATTTTATCGGTACTATTTAAAAGGGCTTTAGCCACAGGCATGCGCTCGGCTGCATAGCTGTCTAAAACAGTTTCGTTAATATGCCCATTTATTACGCCTGCAAGTTTCCATCCTAAATTATAAGCATCCTGCAAGCCCGTATTCATGCCCTGGCCGCCAACCGGCGAATGTATATGCGCCGCGTCGCCTACCAGAAAGCAACGCCCTTGCCTAAATTTATCAGCCATGCGGTGATGCAGCTTATAAGTAGTGAACCAGTTATTATGCACCACGTTAGCTGTGTAATGGGTTATACTGTTAAGGTGCGGCAAAACATCTTCCAGTTTAAGGTCAGCCTCGCTTTCAACCAACCGGGGCAGGTTGCCAATAATGCGGAAACAATTTTCCTCCGGCATGGGGAAAAATCCGGCAAACCCATTTTTTGAAAGATATAGTTGCACCATGTCGTTTTTCAGGGCCGGGTTATCCAGCTCCACATCCGCCAGGAAAAAATGATGCTGATAAGTATCGCCGTTAAAAGATATATCCAATTGTTTACGTACTTCGCTATGTGCGCCATCGGCACCGGCCACCCAGTCGCAGGTAAGTGATACCGATTTTTCAGCTGATCGCAGTTGCACCTCTGCTATGTTTTCGGTTTGGATCAAGCTGGTTAGCGTAGTGTCCCAATAAACCGGGCAGCAGTGCTGCGTTAAAAAATCAAGAAGCAGTCGTTCGTTCTTACTTTGCTGGTAAAGGTTTACAAATGGAAAAGCCGTTTGCGTTTCTCCTACATTGGCTAATGATAATTCAGCAACGGTTTTGCCTTCTTGCTTTAGCGATACGCCGGCCGCGTGTTTGCCGCCTTGCATAATACGGTCAACCACACCTAACTGCCGGTAAATCTCCATAGACCGGGCCTGCACCGCCAAAGCTTTCGATTGGTTGGTAGGCCCCTGTTTGCTGTCAATAATAACAGGCTGCACACCATTACGTAATAATTGCGCGGCCAGCATCAATCCAGTAGGGCCCGCGCCCACTATTAAAACTTTGGTATGTTGCCCGGTTAATACCATTTATTAAATACGTGATAACAGGAAAATAGTTGGCTTTTTATGCAGATCGGGTACGTTGGCCTGCCACTCGGCTATGGTTTTGGTTTGCACAATTTCGTCAACCGCAGTTAAATTACAGGCAATACAGAGTTTGGTTTTGGGGTGCCCGCTTTTTAATATCTCCTCCAACATAGGATTATTGCGGAAAGGTGTCTCAATAAATATTTGCGTTTGGCTTAACCTGTCAGACAACCCCTCTAACTCTTTAATGCGCTTGCTACGCTGTGCCTTATCAATAGGCAAATAACCATGAAAGGTAAAACTTTGCCCGTTAAACCCGGATGCCATCAGCGCCAGCAAAATAGAGCTTGGGCCAACCAGCGGCACTACTTTTATATTGCGTTTATGTGCTTCGGCTACAATTTCGGCACCGGGGTCGGCAACGCCGGGGCAACCTGCTTCGCTCATTAGGCCTACGTCTTTCCCGGAATTTAATCCTACAAAAAACGATTTAATGCTATCGCGACTGTATTTACCATAATCATGTATTACCAAGTCGCTTTGCGGAGTTTTTAACCCGGCCAATTTTAAAAAGCGGCGTGCGGTTTTTTCATTCTCCACAATATATTCTTTAATGTGGTTAATGGTATCAACCCAAAAAGGGGTAAATGACTTTGCCGCTGCCTCTTCGGCAAGCGGTACGGGTATTAAATAAAGAGTTCCGGTGGGCATATTGCAAAATTGCTCATTTTTGTTTAATTTAATGGGCATGAAAGGATATTGAAAAATGAAATCATTAGGTATTAACTGGTTTATTGAAGGGAATATTGATTTTGAGTATAAAAAATATATTCTGCTGGACTATTTGCAGGAAATAAACCTGCATTTTAATAAAAGTAAACTGTACCCCAATTTAACCGATCTGATATACCATTATAATAACCTGCGCCATTTTAAACAAAACAAGGTAATGCTACAGCAAGCCTTTCCGCAGCGGCTTAACCAGGCAGATATTGATGCTGTTAAACTTACCTACAAAAAAATGGTTGAAGATGACAGCACTATGCTGGAGATTGAGCGTATTATAGCCTATGCCCTAAATAAAATGGATCCTGCCATACAAACCGGCAAAGAGATTTATGACTTTGTAGAAAGCCGGTTAAATATTGACCCGGTAGGTATAGTACCGCTGATACCTTATAGTGGCTATTTTTATTTACGTAACGGAAAGGATAAAACCAATTGGGTATATGAATACCATATAACCATTTTTGAGGATAAGGACGAGAAATACCGCGGCATTAATATTAACCTGGTTGATACGTATGAGCAAAGCCTGGTTAATACCCCCGAAGCTGTAAAGCTTAAGCTTATTAAGCAATACCGGCATTTACCAAATCCGGCGGTATACTATGTACATACCGATATAACGTTCCCGCTTGAACAAACTTTGCTACCGGTTACTAAACGCAGCTTGGTGAAGTATATATATGATGCTGCTTGAGGATATGATGCATAAGGATGCAACTATTGCTATAGCTGCATCCTTATTTTAATTATTTTTTAGCCGGGGTGTACGTAGCCCAAAAATCGGTAGGGCTTATCATGCTTTGCATATCGCCCATGCCACCACGGCGCATACCGCCGCCGCCGAAACCACCGCCAGGGCCACCCGGACCGCCGCCGCGAAAACCGCCGCCACCGCCACCAAAACCGCCGCCGCCACGGAAGCCGCCACCACCGCCGCCGAAACCACCGCCACCACCTGGGCCGCCCGGACCACCACCGCCGAAACCACCAGGAGGCATATCGTCCCTGTTTATACCCATGCTGGCCATCATGGCGGTTATATCCAGTCCGTTTAGTTTAAGGTTATATGAAAAAGGCGCGGTGCTTCCTGCTAAGTTCATGTATTTAAGCGGCATAGCCAATTCGCATATCAAAGCGCCTTTATCATCATAATCCGCAGCGGCTTTAATACCATATTCGTTATAAATAGATATCACGCTATCGGCAATATCCTTAAAGCCTACCAATTTTATCTCTTTAAAAGTGGTTACGGCCTGTTTACGCATCTGGGCAAGAGCTGCCGAATCGGGCATCTCACCGGGGGCACCACCCGGCTGCGACCTAAACTGTGACATTCGGTTACGCAAACTGGTAACTGTTACATAAGGAAAAGTAATTATATAGGCTTCCTTGTCTGTTTTTTTGCCCGCCGTATTTATGGTAAAGCTAATACCACCCGAAATAATTTTATTGGCGATGGTTGGGTCATCCGCTTTAATAACCACATACAGGTCTTTATCGTCGTTAGCTATGGTATAATTTACACTCACCGTTTTGTTAAATGCCTGTAGGTTAGCGCCCCACTCGTTTAAACGGGCATCAATTTTAACCTTTGGCGGGGCCCAAACACCGGCCTCCTGTATGTTATTTAATTTTTGGGCTCGAAGAGAAAACGATATCGAAGTGAGCAGCAAAGCCATGCCCACCCCGGCGAATACTTGTAGGGGTTTCATACCAATAAAACGGATTAAATAGTCAACTATTACGAGTTTGACTATTTTGAATTAAGAATGTTACACAATTAACTGAAAAAAATAACCCCATGGCGGCACGTATGCCTGCTATGGTTTTACCTCCTTATCACGCTCATCGTCGTGCTTTTCGGGCAATAAATCTGATTGGATTATCTCCTGTTCAAATTCCTTTTTATCCTGCTGGTCGCGCCTGGTTATCCAAATTAGCAAGGCGATTATTGCCACCGCCAGTAAGCCCACCCACCAGTAATTTATAACTAAGTCCATATTATGCTCTTATCAGGTATTAATATAAATATAGGACAAAATTACCACACCATGTTAGATCATTATTAAGTTTTAAAGGCAGGGCCGGTAATAGGCCCTGCCTTTAGTGTTAATTTCTGTCCCAGTTTATTTTGCGGGAGAAATACATCAATATGGATACTATTACAAACAAAGCAATGCTGCCTATCAACAGGGCCAGGTCCTCTAACTGTATAATAACATATATAAACGCATAAAATATGGCCAGTATAATGGCAAATAACAGGGCGGGCTTTTTATTTTTTAACAGTGATGCTATAAAAACGGCCACCAAAGCTATGGTTGCAACCGAAGCTATCAGGTAAGCCAAATTATAGCCCACTTGCTCAGAAAAAGAAAGCAGCAGGGTGTAATAAATAACCATAGCGGCCCCTATCAACACGTAGTTAAAGGAGTGTATTCGCTGTTTGCTAATCATCTCGGTAAGAAAAAGCGAAATAAACGTTAGCAGTATAATCAGGATACCGTATTTGCTGCTGCGCATGGTTTTCTGATAATCATCAACCGGCAGCTTTAGCTTTACGCCAAACAGGGCATCGTCATGGGTTTGCATACGGCTTACCAGAGTATCGTCCGCGGCCCATTGCTGCGCAAAAGGGCGGTTAAAATATAACATGCGCCACCGCGCGGTAAAACCCTTATCAGTAACGCTGCGGTAATCGGGTAAGTAGCGGCCGATAAAGCTTGGGGTGGGCCAGTTGCCGACAACCTCCACATCAGTAGTTTTGCCGGTATGCAAAAAACTAAGCTCCTGGCTGCCTTTCAGGTCGAGTGTAAAATTAAAGGGTATAGCTGTAGTATCGGCCCCGGTTAGGTTAATACGGGCCATGAGGCCGTTGGCAAACAGCCCCTTCTCGTTAAAAGAAGGCTCGGCCTGCAACTGTTGTGTTCCTGATATAATTACCGGGTTAGCCTTTAACCCTTTCAAATCACTTATGCTAAAAGCCAATGTTGCTTTGGCAGGCAGTAATTGCGATGGTGTAATTGATAGCTTGCTCAACTCCGTCCTAAAATCGCCCCAAACTTTAACCTGCGTATTATAAACGGCGGTATTAAATATGCCCCGGTGCAGCTTTTCGGCATTTATAACCGCCTTATAGTGCAGGGCATCGGGCAGGATGTAAATATTTTCCACTACTTCCTTTATGGTTTCACGGTTATCTACTTTTTCTTTAACCTGCCGTTTGTACGGAATTACTAATACCGGCCCCTGCACCAACTGACTGCCCGACCAGGTGGTCGATACATCTTTGTCCACCTCATCGCGCCGGGTTTCGCGCTCGTTTATAAGCCCCTGTATCATTAATGAGGGGATAAGCAGCACCAGTATAAGGCCGCCAATAAAAATTAGTTTAACCGTTACCGACTCCTTGAGCCAGGTCATAAATCCTTGTGATTTTTCCAGTTCGTCCATGATTGTTTTCATTTAAAAAGTACTTTGCATTTCAAAGTTATTGGGTAAAAAAAATTATTTTATTTTCTGTTGATTTATCAGCTGCTCCAAAGTATCCAAATGGTTTTTAAAAGCGGTTTTTCCTTTATCAGTAGCCTCATAATTGGTATTGGGTTTACGCCCCAAAAAAGATTTATTAACCAATATATATCCCTCCCTTTCTAACCCCTTTAAGTGCGATGCCAGGTTACCGTCGGTAACAGCCAACAACTCTTTTAACGAATTAAAATCATACCGCTGGTTAGCCACCAATACACTCATAATTTGCAAACGCAAGCGGTTCTCAAAGGCTTTATCTAATTTTTCAAAAGGTATCTTCACCGGTCATATTTTAAATACATCACACTGCCATAAACTATATGCAGCACCCCAAACCCCAACGCCCAAAATACCAGGCCGTAACCAGGCAACAGGGCGGTAATAAGGCCCATTACAATCTCGCAAAGGCCCAGGTACTTTACATCGCTAAAGGTAAAATTACTTGCGCCAATTAAAGCCAGCCCATAAAATATAAGTGATGTTGGCGCCACTATGCCAAAATACCCCCGGTATAAAAATATGATCATTAAAACACCGCCGGTAAGCAGCGGCACCGCCATGTAAAATAACAACTGCTTACTGGCACTACCCCAAACCGACTGCCCCCTGCGCGCTGCCTTTTTGTACGCCAGGTACACCGCCGTTACTACTGATGCCACCAATACCGCTAAGGCAATGCTAATTAACGCGGGCAGCACATTTAATAAATGCAAAAAAGTAACGCTGCTATAATCAATTGGCGACTGCATTAAATAAAAAGCAACCACCGCCCCAATAAGCGCATATATGCCGGCCAGTATGCCCGCCAACCCGCTAAGGGAAATAAACTTTGCCGAACGCTCCATCAAACTGCGGATGGAGGTAAGCTCGTCCTGAATTTCTTTTTCTTTCACGTAAAAGTACTTTGTATTTCAAAGTAATGGATAATTTTGGAGGTTTGCAAATTTATTTTACGAAAGGAGATTGCTTAGCTTATGCAGAGATCGCCACGCTACCGCTCGCGATGACGAGTAGTGAGCTGTTGGGCATGAGACGGATTTGTTTGTAGAAACCGTCAGCAAAGCAGCTTCGGGCGAGAGCAGGCAGAACGTGTTGGACTGTGCGGCAGGAAGGGCATAGCAACTTTTTGCTGAAGCGTAGGCAATTGCGCGAACGAAGTGGGGCAAAAATATTGCAGCCCGTGGTTCTGACTGAAATGCAGGGCAAAGGCCCCGTGCGGCAAAGAAGCCTTTTTGCTGACTTGATGTATTCACTTGTGTTTTGTTTTTAATTGGAGTTCATGAGATCGCTGCGCTAAGTTTTGGTTACTTTGCATCTAAGGTAAAGTAACAGCCTCCGCGGTCCCGATAGCTATCGGGAAGCGGCGGATGCTGTCATTTACCACATAACATTGTGCTTAGCTTATGTAGAGATTGACACGCTACCGCAGCAATGACGCACGGAGGCGTTCGGGTCTTACACTACTCAAGTAGTAAGATAAGTACGGGTTATAAATTTACGTGAACAGGGAATGTATTGCTATTTTAAAACTTATTACTACCTTGATATTACCCGGCATAAACTAACCAATTATGAAACCCATTAAAATATTATTTTTTTTGCTTTTAGCATTTTCTTCTATCCTTGTTTTTGCACAAAAGAAAACCAAAAACGCGTTAAAAGCAACGCCTTGTATAAATGTACTTAGCTTATTTACCGCGGCTAATGTACCCGCTATGGCCTCCGAAGAAGAGTTTGCACCCTTGATAAATTCGACAGAAGAAACGCCTGCAAATTTACCCGGAAATGGCCTGGCCCAACACCCCATGCTGTATATCGGCGAAAACTGCAACCGGATGTCGCTTATTAATGATGGAAAAGTGATATGGACATACGCTACCGGGAAGGGCCCGGAATATGACGATGTTTGGATGCTCTCAAATGGCAATATACTTTTTAGCCGGATGAAATACCTTGCCGAGATCACGCCCGATAAAAAAGTAATATGGCGCTATGATTTAAACACAAAGGACGGTATGGATCATACCGAAACACATGCCTGCCAGCCAATTGGATTAGACCGGATTATGTTTGTAGTTAACGGATTGCCCCCTAAATTGGTAATTATCAACATTAAAACGGGCAAAGTTGAGGTACAACATGAGCTACCTTATAAAAACCCGCAGGACCCATCCGGCATACATGGACAATTCAGGCGCGCCCGGGTTACCGCTCAGGGCACCTACCTGGTATCTTTTCTTAATATGGACCAGGTAGTAGAGTATGATAAAGATTTTAAGGAGATCTGGAAATATACCATTCCTTCGCCGTGGGCGGCAATCAGGCTAAAAAATGGCAACACGCTGATTAATGATGAAAAAGACTGGCTTACACGCGAAGTAAATGCTAAAGGCGAAACGGTATGGGAGTTTAATTGCAAAACAGATCTGCCTGCCCAGTACCAGCTTAAGGCTGCACCGCAAACCTGTACCAGACTGGCAAATGGCAATACTATTTTTACCTCGCGGGGGCAAAAGGGTAACGGCCCGCAATTGATAGAGGTAACGCCCGACAAAAAAGTAGTTTGGGTACTGCATGATTGGAAAGACATAGGCGACGCTACCGCGGTGCAGATATTGGATGACCCGGGTATGCCCGAAATTCCGGGGCAATCTGAGCATTGATGGTAATGCTATCTTGTAACCAGGCCCATTTTATTTCATCAAACACTGTATTTTAAAACGAAGTTGCAAGATTGAACTAATTAACGCTTTGCGCATTAATTCAACACTATATTTTTTAAAAAATCATAGTCTTCACAATATTACCCTAATAATTTAGTTACCTTAGAATAACCTAAACTTATCCTTACATGAAAAACATTTTATTTGCGGGCTATAGCTTAATTATACCTCTCATTTTATTAGCAACTTTTCAGGGAAATGCGCAAAAACTGCCCAACAAGCAGGAATTAAGTTTGCGCGCGCCGGCCGATATTAAAATTGACGGCAAATCCACCGAGATTAAAAACACCTTTGCTGCACATAACCCGGCTACCGGGCTGTTTTACAGTTTAACTAATGACGACAAACAGCTCTACTTAATATTACAGGCAACAGAGCCTGATGATATAAACCGGATCGTTCGCGGCGGTATAACGTTTACTGTAAAAAATAAGCTAAACAAAAGCACACGGGGTGTTAGTATTACTTATCCCGTAAATAAGGGTAGTTTATACTCATTCAGGCTAACAGCTGGAAAAGGCTATGTGCTGGATACCTCGCCTGCAGCTGCCGACTCGACCATGCGTGCTAATAATAAAAAACTCGACGATAATTTTAAACTTATCAAAGTAACTGGTGTGCCCGATTTGGATACCCTATCTATTTATAATGAAGAAGAATTTAAAGCGGCAGGAAAGTTTGATATCAATAAAGTTTATACGGTAGAAATGTCTATCCCGCTTAAATATTTAAGTACCGAGATAGGTCAAAGCAACCAGTTTACCTACCAGGTAAGGGTTAACGGCTCAACACCACCAACTATTAGAATTGGTGCTATTCAAGGCTCGTCAGACCCTGCAGCAGCCGAAAGAGCAATGGCCAGTATGCAGGCCGCAATTGAAACCGTAAACTCAAAAATTTCAGCCGTAACAGATTTTTCGGCAGATTATGAGTTGGCAAAATAGCTATATTTTGTCCGTTAAGGTGAAAGCTTATACTTGGCTTAACCACGAGTTATAAACTTGCGGGAGCGGGGGCATTTCATTAAATTTAGAACAGGAACGGCATCGTACTTGGCTTATGCAGAGATCGCCACGCTACCGCTCGCGATGACGCGCGGGGAGCTCCATGAACCGGATTTTTGTTAGAAACCGTCAGCAAAGCAGCTTAAGCCTCCCCTCTCGTGCCCCCGCAGGACATGCCGGTAGATTATTTATCTATAGCGCATTTCAATACACGATGAGTTACGTTTATCTTGAGCAAAAATCAGTTGTATTTTATGGTTAACACTTTTTGACCAATAAAAAATACAATAAACTGATTATTAATAACTTATGAAAAATAATCGTTGAAATGTGTTAAACGATGTTAAACGGATATTTGCTTAGATGATAACCTACCGAAAACCCGTTTAGTGTGTGATATTTTGTCCGAAACCAAACAAAAAATCCTGTAAGCTATTGACTTACAGGATTAATTTTGTTTTCAATGTGGTCCCGACGAGAATCGAACTCATATCTAGAGTTTAGGAAACTCCTATTCTATCCGTTGAACTACGGGACCTGTTTTTTGATTTCGGATTTCGAATGTTCAATTTCGGATGTGAACATTCAATTTAAAATCTGTGCAAATGTAAAAAATTATACTTGAGTTAGTAAACTCATTTACAGATTACCTCACTACCGAGCCATTGGCAAAACCCTCAACCGGTGCTACAAAGGTTAATTTACCCTCGGCGTTTTCGGCCATTAGTATCATCCCCTGCGATAGTATGCCTTTTATCTCGCGCGGCTCCAGGTTTACCAGTATGCTTACCAGTTGGCCCACAATAGCTTCGGGCTCAAAATACTCCGCAATACCCGATACTACGGTACGCTGGTCAATACCGGTATCAATGGTCAATTTTAGCAGCTTTTTGGTTTTGGCTACCTTTTCGGCAGTTAATATGGTGCCGGTGCGAATATCCATCGTAGCAAAGGTTTCATAATTAATGTTTTCCTTAGCCGGGGCTATTTCATGGTGATGTTCGGTTTCCACAGTTTCTTTTTTGTTCAATAGTTTTTGTAATTGAAAATCAATTGTTTCGTCCTCTACCTTTTCAAATAATAAAGCTGCCGCGTTTAGCTGGTGCCCGTTGGCAAAAGTAAGTCCGCCGCCAAAAGCCATCGTATCCGGCAGGTTTAGCATCCCGAATATTTTTTTGGCTGTTCCGGGTAAAAATGGCTGTATACAGGCAGCCAAATGCCCAATTATAAATAAACAATTATGCAGCGCTTGCTTAGCATCTTCAGGATTGGTTTTAATGGTTTTCCACGGTTCTTTTTCGGTAAGGTATTTATTACCCAGCCGCGCAATATCCATGGCGTTTTGCAACGCCTGCCTAAAACGATAAGCTTCTAAATTAACTTCAAGGCTATCGTATATGGCGCTTATTTCATTATTAATAGCTGTATCTCTTAACTCCAGGTTACTGCCGCTAGTTTCAACCTTGCCTTCGTAAAACTTGTGCATCAGTATCATTACCCGGTTAACAAAATTGCCTAATATGGCTACCAGCTCGTTATTTACACGGGCCTGGTAATCTTTCCAGGTAAATTCGCTGTCGCTGGTTTCGGGCAGTATGGAGGTAAGTACGTAGCGCAGTTCGTCCTGCTTGCCCGGTAACTCTTCCAGGTACTCGTGCAGCCAAACCGCATGGTTACGTGATGTAGAAAGCTTTTCCCCCTCTAAATTTAAAAACTCATTAGCGGGTACGTTTTGGGGCAATACATAATCGCCATGCGCATGTAAAATAGACGGGAAAATAATACAATGAAAAACAATATTATCCTTACCTATAAAATGTATCAGGCAGGTATCATCGGCTGCGTTATCCTGCTTCTTCCAATATTGTTGCCAATCCTTACCGTTATCAATGGCCCATTGTTTGGTGGCCGATATATAGCCTATGGGTGCATCCATCCAAACATATAATTTTTTGCCTTTAGCTTCGGCTAATGGCACATCAATACCCCAATCCAAATCGCGCGTCATGGAGCGTGGTTGCAAGCCCGATTTAAGCCATGATTTACATTGCCCAAATACGTTTACTTTCCACTCTCCTTCTTTTTCGTCTATCCATTGCTCCAGCCAGGGCTGGTATTTATCTAAAGGCAGATACCAGTGTTTAGTAGGCCTCAATACCGGTGGTTTGCCGCTTAAGGTAGATACCGGATTGATCAGATCGGTTGGATTTAAGGATGTACCGCACCGTTCGCATTGGTCTCCGTAGGCGTTTTCATTATGACAATTTGGGCAGGTGCCTATAATATACCTGTCGGCCAAAAACTGGTCATAATCCTCGTCATAATATTGCTCAGAAAGTTTCTCTATAAATTCACCTTTCTCATACAGGTTCAAAAAAAACTCCTGCGAAAGATCATGATGAATTGCCGACGAAGTACGGTGATAAATATCAAAGCCGATACCAAAATCCTCAAAACTCTTTTTTATCTGGTTATGGTATTTATCAATAATGGCCTGCGGTGTGGTGCCTTCCTTTTTTGCTTTTATGGTGATGGCCGCGCCATGCTCGTCAGATCCGCATATATAAACTACGTCCTTTTTTTTAAGGCGAAGGTAGCGCACAAAAATATCAGCGGGCAAATAGGCCCCGGCCAAATGGCCTATATGCAGCGGCCCGTTGGCATAAGGCAAAGCCGATGTAACGGTATATCTTTTAAAATTATTGAGTTGTGACATATTGAATTGGCAAAGATAAGTTATTTTTTTAGTCGGAAAGTCCGGAAGTGGGCATAAGTAGGAAAGAGAATAGCAGAAAGTGATAAAGTTTTTTTAATATTGGTTATGCATAAAGCACAGCCTGCTTCCGGACTTTCGGACTTCCGGACTTTAAAACCTCCTTATTTAAAAAAAGGCGACAAAGTTGCTATTACTTGCCCCGCAAAAAAATTACCGGGACCAATGACGGATGCTATAACCCTGTTGCAATCGTGGGGGTTAGAAGTTGTTTTGGGCGAAACGGTAAATGCATCATACCATCAATTTGCCGGTGATGACGAATTGCGCACCAAAGATTTGCAACGTTTTATAGACGATGATACCATTAAAGCCATTTTTGCCGCCCGTGGCGGTTATGGCACCGTCCGCATCATTGACCGGGTTGATTTTAGCCGATTATCCCAACACCCTAAATGGATAATAGGCTTTAGCGATATTACGGTATTACACGCCCATCTGTTTAATAATTTTAACCTGCAAACTATACACGGCCAAATGCCGGTTAATATTCCTGATGCCTCTGCAACATCATTGCAAACATTAAAAAAAGCCTTATTTGGCGAAGAGATTACCTATGAAATTAAACCCGATACCTTAAACCGGCCCGGACAAGGTAATGGTATTTTAATTGGCGGTAATTTAAGTTTGCTGGTAGCTATACTTGGTTCATCGTCGGATATGGATTATGCCGGTAAAGTTTTATTTATTGAGGATGTGGGCGAATACCTGTACGCTATTGACCGCATGGTACGTGCGTTGGACAGGGCGGGTAAACTAAAAAACCTGACCGGTTTAATAGTAGGTGGTTTTACCGATGTGAAAGATAATGATATACCATTTGGACAAACCGTACCGCAAATTATCATGGAGGTAGTTAAAAATTACCATTACCCCGTATGTTTTAATTTCCCCGCGGGGCATATACCTGATAACCGGAGTTTGATATTGGGGCGAATGGTTGGAATTGATATAGACGATCAATCAGCAACAATTATTTATACCTGATACGCCTGGAAATACCGGCAATAAAAAAAGCCGGAGAGTATAATACCCCCCGGCTTAACTATTACTAAATCAAATCAATGGTCGTCTTCAGGAAATCTGGTTCGGGCGTATCCGGCAACAGTATAGGTAGTTACAGGAGAGTCGTCACTGAACGAAATTTTAAAATAAATAGAATCGGTAACAGCTTTTGAACCCGGAGCATGAGCTGCATTAGGCATTACTTTACCCTCGGTGATGGTAAACGTGCTGGGGTAATCAAGATTGGCTATGTTGGTTCCGCTAAAAGTCATTCCGCTAACATTTACTTTCCCTTTTACATCCCAAAAGCTTTTGGCATTATTCATGTCATCAAAATACATTTCGGTAGGGATATTTGCTGCTGTATTATAAGTAGACAAATTAAAATAGCCCGGACCAAACGGACCAGTACCGTTATCAAACTTTATCCACCATTCGTTGGCAAGTGCCTGGGTTGCCGTACCACCGGGATCCAAATTGTTCTTTTTGCACGCTCCTAAAGATACGATCATCACAATCGTAAAAGCCGCGAATATTATGTTAATTTTTTTCATCTTGCTTTATTTTATTGTTTAACAAAGTTTCTAACTGCTGTACCGTATCCGGGGTTAACAATTTCCATAGAATATTTTGATATCGTACCTGGCGTTGTACCCGGTGTTGTGGATTCTGAAAGTGAACTTGTTGGCGAACCTCCGGCAATTTGCGACGGTATTTTAATACTATAACCTGTTTGGTTAAATACTATAACTGTAAGGTTTGTTCCTGGTGCTCCACCCGGGTTAAATACCGAGTACACACCTGGAGCAACTTTTGTCCAAACAGCTACCGAACCGTTGGTAGTGCGGGCATAGTTTCCACTAAAATCATTCCCTGTAGCGGTTGCATCGGTTGAATATACTACAACTGTTCTTGAGGCTGTTGCGGCAAACCCATCAGTATTTGTGGCGGTATAAGTTATTGTATACACGCCCGCAGTATTTGTATCCGGGGAGCCTGTTGTAACCACTTTCACAGTTGACGAACCCGCCTTTGCAGTAACACCCGGTTCAGTATACGTACCACCTTTAGCTATGTATATATAAGCGGCCCCTGTTACCGTAATAGTTGGGAATACCGTTATCTTCGATATTCCGACATACCCGTCAGGATAGTTAAAGTTCTCTTTATTGCACGAAAAGAATATCATGCTTAAGATCACCAGTCCAATATAATTTATATATTTTTTCATGACTTATCTCTTTTAATTGTTTAAATATTACAATCCCCACCAAACTTTTGTAGTAATAGGCACTTCGGTTGGCGTATTAGCATTACGCTTTCTTTCCACATCAGGAAATACTAACCGTTTAGGGAACAACCCGCCTGTTACACCATTTGCAGAGTAAACCCATTGCCCTGCTACATAAGCCGGATCAGGCTGTCCTGTTGATGCTTTCTTAGAGTAAATTGGGCTTATAGCAGGGTAACCTGTACGTTCCTGGTCAAAAAATGCTTCCAGTGTATGGCAACCATAAGCTAACGATGTCCATTTTTGCACTATTATAGCTTGCAATTTATTTGTTGATGCCGCCCAGTTAACATTAGCAATAGGTTGTGCCAGATATGTGGCAGCTTGCGCAGCGGTTAAACCCTGACCTGTAAATGATGCCGTTACACCAGCTTCGTAAGCCGCTTGCGCACCCACACCTCCCGCATATCTTTGCAAGGCCTCTGCCTGTAAAAAGTTAGATTCTGCCGCGGTCATGAACCAAACCGGGTCTGTTGGCTTTTCAACTGGAAGGGTTGCTGTATTATAAGTAGGTTGTTGTATCTGAGTTGCAGTAAAATCGCCCTGATGAATAAACACCGGACTGGCAACTCCAAAATAAGTAGTTACACGAGGGTCAGAAGTGGCAGCTAACCAACTTGTAAAAGTATAACTTGCCCGCAGGTTAGTAGTAGTATTTAACGTTTTTGTATTATATTCATATAACGGGTTTTCTTTACTAACTGCAGTACCAAAATATGTTCCTGCTACACCTGCGTCAACACTTAAAAAGTTAGGGCTTGCCAATAGTTTTTGTACACCGGCTTGGGCCTCGGTTGGATGTGCATTGATCATTCTTAAATACATTTTCAACTCTAATGTATTTGCAAATTGAACCCACTTGTCTATTTTACCCTGAAATATAATATCGCCGGTTGTTATTGGGGCCACCGTATAGTTTTGCGCTAAAGCATAATCAATTTGTGCAATTAATCCTTTATAAATGGTATATCCATCATCAAACTTAGGCTGAATATTATCATTGCCTAACAGCGCCTGGCTGTATGGAACCTGGTCATATAAATCAACCAATACACTATAGGTATAAGCTTGCATAACAGTGCTTATTAAATAGTATTGCCATTCTCCTGATGCTTTGGTTTGTGAATTGATCAGATTATAATCCTCTAACGCTCCGGCAAATAATTCGGTATAGTTATCGTTCAGGTCGGTTCTGATCAAATTGTATGAATCCATATTTTTATACTGGTTTGAGGTATTACTTTGCGTCCAGTATTGCGACCAAATCCCACCTAAAATAGCCAATTCGCCGCCAACGCGTCCGGCAGTTGATATAACAGCCGATGGAAATAAAATTTGTGGCGTCGCCTTATCTAACGGTGGATTGTTAGGGCTCACATTAATATCTGTAAGCTTACCGCACCCAACGGCGAAGTAGGAGATTACAAATAGAAATAAAGTTTTATGTATAATATTTAATTTTTTCATGTTCATAGTTTTTAAAATGTAACTTTTAATGAAGCTCCATAATATCTTAATGGCGGCGCTGTTCTGAACTCGCCAAAATCACTTGCTAAATCAATGCCTTGATTTGTGGTTTCCGGATCTGCATCATGATTTGATTTAGGTAACCAGGTATAAAGGTTGGTACCATACACAGATAAAGTTAAACGTTGGGCATTAATTTTGTTTGAAATTGACTTAGGCAGCGTATAACTTAATGCTACCTGACGAAGTTTTACAAATGTTGCATCCAAAATAGTACGTTGGTAATTTTGAGCCTCGTTGCTGGTGTGATAATAGTAATCATCGACATTTGCTTCACTAATTGGGGTTGTATTAGTTACATAAGTAACTGCACCGCCTGAACCTGTAACTGCTTGTACCGAATTAGGAACTATCCATGGACGACGATCATTGTACAACGTTGCCGGGTCGGCACCTACAAAGTTTAACAAATCAGCTGTTCCTGAATAAAATTTACCGCCCTGACGATAATCTAAATCAAATTCAAGGCCGAAGCTTTTGTAAGTGAACGTATTGGTAAGGCCCATTTGGAAATCATGCTGGCTGGTACCATATACACCGTTATCCGTAGCAGTAACAGGGAAACCTGTACTACCTACTATAATATGCCCTTGAGGATCATATGCCGGAACCGGTGCTTTAAACACACCAAGTGGCTGGCCAACTATTGCTACAAATTGAGCTCCGTATGATGAGTTTAAAACTACCTGGCTTAAACCGGCGGGTAATGATAATACTACGTTTCTGTTACGGGTAAAGCTATAATCAAGCGCCCATTTAAAATCTTTGGTTTTAACCGGCACTAAGTTTAACCCGATTTCGACACCACGGTTCCTAACTTTACCAAAGTTTAATATTTCGGTTGAATAGCCTGATGACGGTGCAATAGGAACAGGTAGTATCTGGTTATCTTTAACACGATCATAATAGGTAAAATCCAGTCCTACAGCGTTGTTAAAAAACCTGAACTCGCCGCCTAATTCATATTCTGTTTGAATTTCGGGTTTTAATTTATCGTTATTTAATGTATTTGTAACCGAGTAGCCTGCAACGCCACCGTTAAGCGGGAATAATATATGTCCATACGATAAGGGAACGTTTGTTGAGCTAAGTGTATTTAATATACGATAAGGATCGGTATCGCTACCTGTTTTACCAACACTTGCTCTTAACTTTGCATAGCTAAGTATATCGCTTTTTGCATTTAAAGCATCAGTTAAATCAAATGCTAAACTCGCTGCGGGATAAAAGTAGCTGTTTGCGCCCGCAGGTAAGGTTGAACTCCAGTCATTACGTCCTGATAGTGTTAAGTACAAATAATTTTTATACCCTACTGTTGCTGAAGCGTAAGCACCAAATAATCTTCGATGAGTTTCGGCTTCTGTACTCTGCGGATCATTTAATGAGTTTGATATTTGATAAAAGCCCGGTATTGCCAAACTTTTTATTTCAGTACTTAAATCCCTGCTTCCGCGATCATTATAGTTTACACCTATTAAACCGTTAACATCAAAATCGCGGTTAATTTTTTTATTAATTAAGGCATTGATTTTAGTATCGTATTGAAATACATAGTGTGATTCTTCAATTACTTTACCAATATCTTCAGCTCTTACGCCCCCCTCAACATTACCACCGGCGTTATTACTGCCTGGTGTTGGATTGTTATAGTTTGACCAAATTTTATCATTAAGGTTGGTAACATCAGCACCCTGTTGAACCTGTAAGGTTAACCAATCAGTAGCTTTGTATTGCAAATTGATATTACCAAATAACCTATCGTTTTTAGCTATGCTTCCATTTTCAAATAATGTATAATATGGGTTCTCTGCCCATGGGGTAAAGTAATTATCTACATTAAAAAATTTGTTTTTATAGTTTCGCAGATCTTTTATTGGGATATCACCAGGTATTTGTAATATATCTTCGTAAAAGCTTGCCTGGGTATTATCGCCCTGGCCGGTAGCCGGCACTTTTGAGTATTTGTTAATATACTCCATTGAACCTTCGGCAGTAAACTTACCAAATTTGACTGAACCGCCTAACGAGATGTTATTCCTCCTATAAGTATCAGCGTTTCCCGGCAATATACCATTATCATATACATTGCTATAAGCTATACGAAATACGGCATTTTCACTACCGCCACTAATTGCTAAGCTATTAGTTTCTTCAAAACCTTTATCAAATGCATTTTTAACATTGTCTTTAATATATGAATAAGGCTTTAATAGTTGTGAGTTATCAACTATACTACCCCATGGGCGAATCTTGCCATCAAACTTAGGTCCCCAGTTACCATTTTCAGAAACAATAAGACTTGCGTCCCATCCTTGTCCAAATGTAGTTTGTGGTGTGTATATGCTGGCTACATCGGTAATTTTGGTAGCGGTAGAGAAATCAACCGACAATTTACCGGCTTTCCCTTTCTTGGTAGTTATCAAAATAACACCGTTAGAACCGCGCGAACCGTATAAGGCTGTTGCTGCCGAACCTTTTAAAATACTAATAGCATCAATATTATTAGGGTCAATGTCATTGCCACCGTTACCAAAGTCATAGTTATCTAACGCTCCGACAGTATTACCAGAACCGGGACGTGAGTTATCAAAAGGCACACCATCAACTACGTACAAAGGCTGGTTACTACCTGAAATTGATGAATAGCCCCGGATGATCACTTTTGTTGACCCACCTACAGAACCGCCTGTGTTAGAAATGGTAACCCCGGGTATCTTGCCTTGCAACCCGCCAAACATGCTGACTGGTGATGCCTGGTTGATCTCTTCGGATCGTACAGTTGAAGATGCATAACCCAATGATTTCTTTTCCCGTGATACACCGAGTGCAGTTACCACAACTTCGTTTAGCTGCCTGTTGTCTTGCGACAATACCACGTTAATAACGCTGTTGTTGCCAACCACAATATCCTGCGGCAGGTAAGCGACGTAGGAAAATGTTAGAACGGTAGCATTCTGTGCGATAATGGAAAATTTACCATTCGCGTCAGTTGATACACCAGAATTAGTTCCTTTGATTTTTACGGTTACCCCCGGCAGTGGAAGGCCATCCTCTTTGGCCGTTACCGTACCAGTAACCGTACGACTTTGTGCAAACACATGCGTTACGCATAACGCCAGCAAACACAAACTTACTAGTAGAAGTTTTTTCATGTTTTGTAAATAATAAGATCAGTTAATAGTTAATTAGTTATAAAAGTAGTGTTACATTATCAAAAAGCAAAATTTTTAAATAAAAAATTGAAACTTTTTTTTTCAAAAAAAACAAAATATAGCTAAAATTACTTTTTTTTAGTACTGGGTATTGCATAATACAATTTAAAACATATATCTTTGTTTTATGATTGCAGAAAACACACAAACACAAATGCGAAAGGGCATACTTGAGTACTGCATACTTTCCATTATTGGCCGCGAAGAAACCTACGCCTCTGATATAATTGCCGAACTCAAAAGGGCACAACTACTTGTAGTTGAAGGCACTCTATATCCATTATTAACCCGTTTAAAGAACAATGGCCTGCTTACTTATAACTGGGTCGAGTCGACTTCGGGGCCGCCAAGAAAGTATTATTCGCTATCGCCAGAGGGGAAAGAGGTACTGGCGCAACTGGATAAAACCTGGAAAGAACTTTCATTTGCTGTACAAACGGCAGTAGCCAAAAAAACAAAAAACCTTTAACAATCACCATCATGAACAAAACAATTATTATCAATATAAACGGCTTTATATTTCATATTGAGGAAGACGCGTATGAAATATTGAAGAATTATATGACGGATGTGAAGCGTCATTTTTTAAATTCGGCCGATAGTTTAGAAATTACAACCGACATTGAGAACCGCATTGCCGAAATGTTTACCGAAATATTGGCAGCTCAAAACAAACAGGTTATTGTTGATCAGGATGTAAACATGGTTATACAACAAATGGGGTCGGTAGAAGATTTTGAGTCGTCGGAAGATGAACCCAAAAGCACAACTTATGATAGCTACGATCATAATAATATTAACAAACGTAAACTATTCCGCGACTCGGAAGACCATTTGTTAGGTGGCGTATGCTCTGGCCTTGCTAATTATTTCGATGCCCAGGCTATATGGATAAGGCTGGCATTTGCGCTGGCTTTTGCTTTCTTCGGCACCGGCCTTATACTATATATTATATTATGGATTGTAATACCTAAAGCCGTTACCCGTGCCGACCGTATGGCCATGAAAGGTGAAAAGTTAAATCTTCAAGGTTTTAAAAACAACCTGGAGGAAGAAATGAGCACCGTGCGCGGCCACCTGAATGATTTGCATAAAGAAGCTCAACCCATGGTTTATAAGGTGCGTGATTTTTTCGGAAACCTGTTTAGTCAGGCTGGTGGCCTATTAATTAAGCTAATTGGCGCGGCTATTATATTAGGGTGCATTGGCTTAATTGTATTTTTAGTTATTGCTCTCTTTGTACTGGTAGCCCTGGGCCGTCATTTTGCACCGTTCAATGATTTGCCTTATGATTTACTAAGTCATACCTATTACACTAATTTGCTTTACATATCAGCGTTTTTAGTAGGATTTATACCAGCCGTAAGCATTATATTGTTTACGCTTAAAGGCATTTTTAATGCCCGGTCAATCAATCGCACTGCGGGTTCTGCGTTGTTAATAATATGGCTATTTGCCATTGGGGTTTTCGCTTTCTATTGTACAAAAATTGCAGCCAACTTTGCATCCTCTGCCAATTTTAGCGAAACCTCAAGCCTCAGCCCTTCAAGTAATAACGTGTATTATTTGGAACTAAACCAACTTAAATATCTTTCGGCAGAAGATAGCGTAAGACTTGATGTTAAATCAATGAAGCCAAATATGCAGATAACCGATGACCCATATGAGTATAATGACTTTGACCATTTTCAATACCGCAACGTGCATGTTGATATCGAAAGAAGCGATAATGGGAAAGTAGAAATGATAAGATCATACCGGGCCAGGGGCCACAATTATGATGAAGCACTTGCAAATGCACGGAATATCAAATACGGATTTAGCCAGCAGGATAGTGTTTTAAAGTTTGATTATCGCGTATATGCCAAAAACGATGAGCTATGGCATGATGAAGAATTGTATATCACTTTAAAACTTCCGCTAAATGCCAAAGTTGTTATTAATAACAAGGTTGAAAACATGATAAATAACCTTAATCTTTGGGAATGCAGGAAAGCGAGCAAACAGGAGCATGCTCAATATTCAACCTTTGTTATAACCGAAAATGGCGCTGAATGTAAAATTGACCCTGCCATTATACAATCCCGGAAAAATGCTAAAAGAATGTTGGACAGCCTTGAGGATATGGATGGAAATCATGACATGAGCCACAGGCGACAAGAAATGATGGATAGTTTAAGACAGGAAATCGAATAATTCATCTCCTATATATAAGCCTGCCTATTTTAACGAGCGGGCTTATATATATTCTTAATAGGTTATTAATTTAAAAATCAACTCACAGCTAATCGTCTTTCTACGACTTGCGATTAACAGCTACACTTACCACTCGTTATATTAATGGGTGATCAGGTAAGATTTTTCCGCCTTAAAACAGCCTTGGTGTAACCTCGCCGGCATTTTCCGCATCTTATTGTAAAAACATATCCGGCTAATTTTTTACCGTTAAAAAGGGCATGCTTACCGATTTGTTTAGCGAGTTAGCCCAATTTGCGTTGCCGTATTATACCCGCAAAGGTAGTTTTGGCCATTATTTAATAACAGATACACAAAAAAATATAGATTAAAATCATGAAACTAAACCTTACTACATTATTATATGCCTTTATACTTACTATAAGTTTTAACGGGCTTGCATTAGCACAAACTAAAGCACCTGTCGTTATTGCTACGGCAAAAGTATCCGGTTCATTGGTCGACGCGCAAAATAAACCTGTTGGATACGCTACTATAAGTTTATTACGTGCAAAAGATTCGTCAATAGTTAAAGGCACATTAAGTGCCGATGCTGGCACTTATGTATTTGACCATGTGGCTGCAGGCACTTACGTAATTAGGGCCACAGCCGTGGGATATACCAAGGCAAACAGTAAAGGTTTTACAGTAGCTACTGCCGATGTTGCTGTACCACCACTTACAACCAAAGAAAACACACAAAGCCTTGCTACAGTAAATATCACAGCTGCCAAACCTTTAATTGAACGCAAAATTGACCGTATGGTAATGAATGTTGAAAATAGCATACTGGCTGCAGGCAACTCGGCAATGGAGATTTTAGAGCGCGCCCCCGGTGTTACTGTTGATAAAGATGATAACATCAGCCTGAACGGCAAACAGGGCGTTACCGTTATGATAAACGATAAATTAACCTATTTATCGGCAGCACAACTGGCCAACCTTTTACGCTCAACCGATGGTAATACTATTCAATCTATTGAGTTGATAACCAACCCATCGGCCAAATATGATGCTTCAGGCAATTCGGGTATCATCAACATCAAACTAAAAAAGAACAACCAATCAGGTACTAATGGTAGCCTAATTGTTGGAGGTGGATATGGTAACTATCCAAAAGATAACAGCAGCTTGTCATTAAATCATAAAGAAGGTAACCTGAATGTATTTGGAAATTTTAGCCGCGGTGATAACCAACGTTATCAGTCATTAGGAATTAAACGTACGGTTATTGGCAACGGAGCAACTACCTATTTTGACCAATATTCATTTTTGCCACGTACAAATCACTATAATAACTATCGTGTAGGTGCTGATTACGATATAAGCAAAAAAAACACTGTAGGATTTATTATTAACGGCTATTTCAACAGTGAAAACGATAAAACAGATAACAATAACCGCATAGGTTCAACACCTGCAGCAGTTGATTCATCACAACACACTGTATCGTCAATAAACCAAACCTATAAAAACTTCGCTATCAATATTAATGATAAGCAACAGATAGACACATTAGGTCAGGCTATCAGTTTTGACTTTGATTATTCAAAATTTAATAACAACAATGAGGCACAGTATTATACCGATTTCTTTTTACCTAACGGTAGTTTTCAGCACCCATCAATTGCTTTGCGTAACCAAACCCCATCAAAAATTACTATTTATACCGCAAAAACCGACTATACCTACCCTATTACCAAAAGTTTAAAAATGGAGGCCGGGTTAAAATATAGCGATGTGAGCACCGATAATGACCTACAGGCGCAAAAATTAGCCGGAGGCGCTTACATAAACGACGTTAGCCGTACAAACAGGTTTATATATGATGAAAAAATAAGCGCGGGCTATTTAAATTTTAGTAAAACCTTTAAAAAAACATCTGTACAATTAGGGTTACGTACTGAGCATACCAGCTCTACAGGCGATTTGATTACCAATAACCAGGTAGTGACCCGCGATTATACCGACCTTTTTCCAAGCTTATTTATCAATCAAACCCTTTCGCCCAAAAATGACCTTGGCTTTTCATATAGCCGCCGTATTGACAGGCCCGGATATGATAACCTGAATCCATTTGTGTTTTACCTGGACCAATATACGTACGTACAGGGCAATCCTTTTTTAAAACCCCAGTACACCAATAAGTTTGAATTAAATTATACTTATAATAAAACCATTAATGTGAGTTTAGGTTATAGCCAAACAAAAGATGCAATAACCCAAATATTATTAACCGATGTGGCAACCAAGGCTACTTTCCAAACCAACCTAAATTTGCAAACACAAAACAACTATAGCGTTAACATAAATACGCCGTATACTGTTGCTAAATGGTTTACGGGTAATGTTAACTTCACGGGGTTTTATATGCAGTTTAAGTCTGATGCCTTATTGGGAGCTAACTATAATCGGGGAAGCCTGAATTACCAGACCAAAATAACTCAAAACTTATTATTCGGTGGTTTTAAAGCCGAGATCATGGAAAATTACCAATCTAAATTGATATACGGGCTATTTGAAGTTAAGCCACAATATGCAGTTGATGCGGGTATAAGCAAAGCATTTGCCAATAAAAAATTAAATGTAAAGTTTGCAGTGAGCGATATATTCAACATACGCACCAACGATGTCGACAACAATTACCAAACTGATATTTTACAGATCAAACAGAAAAACGAAACCCGCATAGCCCGTTTAACACTTACCTATAATTTTGGCAACAGCAAAATTAAGGCCCGCAACCACCAAACCGGTAGCAGCGACGAAAGCAATAGGGTAAACTCAGGTAATTAGTTCTCAGTTTGCAGTAGACGGTTTGCAGTAATAAATTACAACTGCAAACTGCCTACTGCAAACTAATTATTGGGCAATAAACACCGCGTTGCTAAATAGCAACTTACCCCCTTCCCAAAAATTGCGGAACAATGGGTCGTCAACCATATAAATTACCGATCCTTTGCCTGCTTTTTGTATACCTATTAATAAACCGTCTTTAATTTTATCCTTGCCTTTCTGGCCCACAAAGCCGGCAACATAATTATTGGTTTTTATAGTGCCTACGTTCCAGTTATCGGTACCGGTTAAAAGTTCGTATATATTATCGGTTTGTTTAAGGGTGTAGTAGTATTTGGGCATACCAAAGCCAAGAGGATGGGTATTATCCAGGTTGATCTTATAAATAGCACCTGATACGTTCGATTTTATAACTTCGTTATCACGGTTCTCATAAAAACGGTCAGCTACAACTGCCGGTTTCGCTGCATTTTTATCATCCTTCTTTTCTTCTTTATTCTTCAGGTCAAATACCTTTTTATCTGCCAGTTGTTCAACAGCGTTCTCTAAGGCTATCATTTTGCCACCGTCGCGTACCCAGGCTTGCAATTTGTCTGACGGGAAATCGTCGTACTTTCCGTCGGGGAATATGGCAACATCAAAAGTGTTCAGCTTTATCTTATCCAGATCGTTATACCTTATTACGGTTACCGGGTAGTGCACTTCCTGCTCAAAAAAATGCCAAATCTGACCAACGGCTTCACTGTTAGTTCCGTCGCCGCTTACCAGCAATATTTTAGGAGGATGGATATATTTTATGTTATCCGAGCCAAAATCAGCGCCTTTATCAACAAAGCCCGACTGCAAGGGTGTTAGATCGCGATCAAATTGGGCGGCTAAACGTGTTATAAGACTGTTAAAGTCTGCTCGGCCATTCCCGGCACGGGTAATAATCAATGAGCCTGCTGCAAACTTTTTGCCGCTCACCTCAAAGGGCGTTTCGGTATACCGTACACGTATATTTTCTTTTAGCAGGGCCGCCAAAAATTTAGCATCATTAACAGATTGCCACGCGCATATATAAGCATACGCGTTTGCAGATGGCGGCGTTTTTATTATAGGCGCCAATGCCGTAGTAACCGGCTTTAATGATTCTTTTACACCAAACGCGTTCAATCCATACGCATAGGGTAATGCCCATGCGGTTATATCATAAGTATTTGAATCGGCCATAAAGGTTTTAGGCTCCAACAATACATTTAATAATACTGATTTAGGTTGATAGGCGTTGATCACCATATCTTCCTGCCCTATCGCGAACGATTCGGTTTTATCGGCAAAATAGTTATAACCAACCGCATTTCCTTTTAAGCCAAAGCCATATTGTATACCGTTCCTGTCAAGTAATTTGGCCAGAGTGTTAATTTTGTCGCGGTTATCATTTTTAATGATATATGTTTTATACACGCCGGGAGGATTGGCAATGCTTTTATCAAAATATTTTTTAAACTCCTCAACCGCTTTTTGAGCATAAGCCGATGCGGTCTCGATAGTGCTTAAACTATTGCTGTGATGGTGTGCTATACGTTGCGCCAGAGTGAGTGTATCGCCTAAGCGGGTAACAATGGCCAGCCCTGCACCTATCCCTCCCTGTTCATAGGTCATGCCGATGGAGCCGTTATAAATAGGGTAAGTGTCGCCATAGGATGGGTACAGCAGGTCGAACTCCTGCCGGGTAAAATACAACCAGCCGTTTTGGTCAAAATATTTTGCGTTATTTTTACCTATTATGGTTTGAAACTCGCGCTGCCAGGGTGTAATATCGCGGTGAAAAGGCTCGGCAGCGGGCGCGAAATAATAAGGCGAGTTGTAGGTTTGTTCATGAAAATCAACATGTATTTGGGGCAGCCATTGGTTAAATAAGGCTATGCGGGCCTGGGTTTCTTTTTGAGTTTGCCATACCCAATCGCGGTTAAGGTCAAAATAATAATGGTTTACCCTGCCACCGGGCCAGGGCTCTATATGCTCGCGCGATGATGGGTTGGCATCAGGGACAGATCCTTTTATGCCATTATAAAAATTAACGTACCTCTCGCGCCCGTCAGGGTTTAAACAAGGGTCAATAATTACCACCGTGTTTTTTAACCATGCCTGGGTTTTGGTATTGGTGGAATCTACCAAGTCATACAAAGTTTGCATAGCCGCCTCGCTCGAGCTTGGCTCATTGCCATGCACATTATAACTTAGCCATACAATAACGGGCGCATTTGTTGTAGCAATACCTGCTTTTTCTAATCCTGCCAGGCGCAGGTTGTTGGTCCTTATTTCATCAAGGCGATTAATATTTTCGGCTGATGCGATAAACATAGCTAATAATGGCCTGCCCTCGTTAGTAGTACCATATTGCTGGAGTTTAGTGTTTTTTACCGTTTGGGCAACGTAGTTAAAATAGGCGGCTATACGATAATGTGGTGTAAATTGGTCGCCCAGTTTATAGCCTAAAAATTCCGCCGGCGACTGCACTTTTTGTGCCATCGCAGCCCATGAAATACTTATGCCAACAAATAATAAACGAAGTACCTTTAACATCATAGCCGTTAATATAATTCTACTTACCGTAAAACTAATTTAAGGCTAAAAATTGACATTTAGCGCCTTAGGCTTCAAACACCAGCAAAGTATGCTGGCTGGCTGTATGCAGGTCGCGCCAAACACGGTTTATTTCGGTATCAGGAGAGGCGGCCTGCAAGCCACAATATGGGTATAAAGCATCAACATGGTTACGCGCCGCTTTGGCCAGTTGCCTGCTGGTAATACTTACGCTGCGCAAACTTTGGGTAGAAATTGCAGCCCACGAATCCTCAACCGCGCTGTAAAACTCATTTCTTACCGTTTCAATATCAGCCTTAATATTCTGGATCTTATCAAGCAGCAATAAGGTTTGCGGTTGTGTATATTTTTTTAAAACGATCCTTTGATTAATGATAACGTCAGCCAGGTCAATAAAATGAACTGCCATGCCCATCAGGTTAGCGGCAAGGGTGGCTTCGGCCAATTGTAAAAACGGATATTGGTATAGGTTACTGCTGATGGTAGCGGCACTAGGGTCAATTTTAAAACAGCGGTTTTGAGCAACCTCCACATTTTCTATTTTAAACGAATGGCTACCTGTGGCTATCATACCTATATATTTCCAGGTGGTTAAAAGCGTTACGTCCTTTTTATCAATAAAAAATGGTCGGATAACCGGCGAGCCGTCATCATTTAATACTACACCATCCTTGTTTTTAATAAGGCAATTAGCAGTAAAATGAGTGGCATGGTATGCACCGCTGGCATAGTTCCATGTGCCATTAATTAGGTAACCATCGGTTGTTTGTAAAGCTTCGCCTGTTTGCGCGCCGCTCCCCGCCAGGCAGGTATGGGCATTTAAAAACTCGGTTGCTGCAATATCCCTATCAATAAATCCCGAAAACCAGCCTGCACCACAGCATAAGGTAAATACCCAGCCAAAACTGCCATCGGCCCAGCTCAATGCTTCCTGTAGTTTTATCAGGTTGGGCAAAGTCATATTTAAACCACCATATTCAACCGGCATTAAAGCTTTAAACCATTTTTGCTGATAGATCAATGCCAGTTGTTTAGGGTGTAATCTGCCTAATAGTTCAGCCTCCGCCGCGGTATCGCGAATAATGTCTTTCCATTCGGAATCTATAAATGTTGATGGATGTGTTATTGGCTGCATGATTAGTTTAATTTCGGACCGGATTGGCGGTCAGTTTTTCCTTTTTATATATAGCGCGCCAATCAAAGTATCCCCATATAGCTATTATAAATAAAAACAAGGTTAGCAGCGCAAACAGCACCAGATTTTTATAAAATAATAATGGTATGGCAAACAAGTTGCTAATGTTTAGCAATACCCAGTTCTCAATTTTGCGCCGGGCCAGTAGCCACATTCCTGCCCATGCGGTTGATGATACAAACGAATCCCAAACCGGTACGTTGGAGTTTGTATAATGCTTCAACACCATATAAAGCACTGCCCACCCCACAAAAACAATGGCTAAAACAATGGCCCACTCCCTGTTGGTACACCAGCTTATTTTAACCGAAATCTTACCGCGTTTGGTTAACCAGAATATCCAGCCGTAAACACTCATTACTACGTAATAAACATTTAAAACCGACTCGGCATATAACCCTGACAACAACAGCACATAAATACCGATAAGCGTACCCACTATTCCCGCCGGATATAGCCATACATTATTAACCCGCGCCAATAAAACTTCGGCAACAGAAAAAATTACAGCAAGCCACTCCAATAAAGTGGTTTGCTGTAATTGTTGTATAAATAGCTGTATCCAGTGCTGCATTAAAACCTCAAATTAAGTGATGCCAAAAAGTTAATTGGTGCCTGCGGGAAGAGGTAGTTATAGTTAACTACCTTGCCTCCTTCAATATCAGGATAGGTTGCCCCGTCGGAGATATACTGCTTGCTGAAAATATTATTCACCAATAAACCTACACCCACATTTTTAATACCTTTAAATTTGAAGTTATAGTTTAAACGTACATCGTTAACCATATAACCGTTTAATGAGCGACTTAGGGTTGAGGTATTATCCAAATATTGGCGGCTTACATATTTACTGATAAAGGCTATCTCGGTGTTTTTTATGGGTTGATAGCTTATGGTGCTGGCACCTACAAGGCTTGGCGAGTATGCAATATCACTTTTTGCGTATTGTGTAAGATTAACCGTGTTGTTATCATAGTTTTGCAAATACTGGTTAAAGTTTTTAACCTTATTGGTACTCAACGATGCGTTTGCCATCCAGGTTAAGGGTTTAGCTATTTTAACCTTCGCGGTTGCTTCAATACCTGCGCGGTAGCTGTTGTCAATATTAGTACGTATAGCCTCACCAACATCATTTAATGAACCGGTTAACACCAGTTGGTTTTTATACAGCATATAAAACCCGTTAATACTTCCGCTAAAGTTGGTTTGATTAAACCGATAGCCCAATTCTATATCCTTCAAATTTTCCGGTTTTGGGCGGCTTGCTGGCGACGAGTTGGTAAAATCATTACGATTGGGCTCATGGTTGCCTACAGCAATAGAAGAATAAACCGAATTATGCTGATCTATCTCATAAGTCACACCCGCTTTCGGGTTAAAAAAGTTGAGTGATACCTGTTGCTGCACGTTATTTAA
Organism: Mucilaginibacter sp.; assembly: GCF_039935595.1. Lineage (GTDB taxonomy): Bacteria > Bacteroidota > Bacteroidia > Sphingobacteriales > Sphingobacteriaceae > Mucilaginibacter. The sequence goes on from NZ_JBDTJZ010000192.1 coordinate 40,093, forward strand.
GTTACGGTCAAAGCCTAAAAACGAATATTTTATGTGGCGGTATTGCATATCGCCATATAAAATAAAGTTACCTGTATGGTACTCGGCCCTGCCAAAAATATTGAAATCGGTTTTCTTGGCGTTGTTGCGCGAGTATTCATAATCGGGCGAGATCCCTGCGCTTTGCTGCGTCCATTGGATATTATCGTAATGGTCGCCTTTATACTCATTATATGCTCCGCCTAATGTTAAATTCAGGTTGTTTTGCGGGTGATAGTTAAAATTATAGGTAGCGCCATAAAAGTAATTACTAAGCCAAAGCTGGCGTACCAAATCAGTATTGGTAATAGTTGTACCGCCTATGGTCACAGGCGTTATGCCATAATCAGACAGCGTTTGGTCGTTTTTATATTCCTCATAGTAACCATATCCACGGGTATAATGCAGCGCGCCGCTAAATGATAGCTTGTCGCTTAACTGATGATCATACAATAACTGGTAATAGTTTTGTACATAATTATCGGTTTGGTTTTTATAGTACTTCCCGGTTGAATTGATATAACCCAACTCGTTATACCTGGAGTTACCTGCATTATAAATGTCTTCGGGTATACCGTCCCAGGCCTGGTGCGTTTGCTCATAACCACTAAATACATTCAATCGCAAAACATTGTGCTTACCGTAATAAGCTCCGCTTAAAAAAAACGATTTTAGCTTAGAGCCCGAGCGGTCTATATAACCGTCAGATGTCATGTTTGATAACCGGCCATCAAAACTAAAATGATCGCCCAATAAACCGGTACCAACACTAACCGTATTTTTATAGGTATTGTATGAACCGGCAGTATTGTTTAGCTCGGCATAAGCGGTATCGCGGCGGGTGGTGGTTTGTATGTTGATGCTGGCACCAAAAGCACCTGCACCATTGGTTGATGTGCCTACGCCGCGTTGCACCTGTATATTATCAACAGATGATGCCAGGTCGGGCAGGTCAACAAAATAAGCGCCCTGATCCTCCGCGTCATTAAGCGGAATGCCGTTAAGCGTAACGTTAATACGGGTAGCGTCTGATCCGCGGATGCGGATGCCGGTGTAGCCCACACCCGCTCCCGCGTTTGAGCTTACCACAGTTGATGGTGTTTGGTCCAATAAATACTCAAACCCACGGCCCGAATTATTTTTTTCGATATCCTTTTTGTTCAAATTAGTAAACGCCGTTGGCGACGTGGCCGATGCGCGGGTGGCATTTACGGTAACTTCTTCGGTTAACCCTATACTTTTGTTTAAAGTCAGGTTAACAACAGCGTTTGCATTTACAGTAATCCTTTTTTGGGCCCCGACATAGCCAATGTAAGTTACCTGTAGTACATAGCTACCCGGTTTTACATTATTAATTTGGTAGCGACCTGAATTATCGGCCACTGCGTTTAATGCGGAATTTTGAAGGTTGATGGTTGCACCGGGCAGTGCTTCGCCGGTTTGCTGGTCCGTAATTTTTCCGGATACAGAGAATTGGGCCGATGCCAGGACAGGCAGCAGCAAGGCAAATAATGCCGTGAATAAATTTTTCAATGTGTGTTAAATAAAAAATGTTAAACCATCTGCACACCAGGGTTGAATATGCAGTACACTTAACTTGTTACCTCTCCCTACGCCGGCATTACCCGGATCAGGTGCATGTAGTGGGTTATAAGTGATGAGTAATGAGTGGTGAGTTAATAAACAATCTAACTGCAAACTCAAAACTGCAAACTGATAACTCAAAACAATGGGTTTGATCTCAGCCTGTCTTTCAGTTTGGTAAAATAGCTGCAGCGTATTTTATAACCAAAGCAAGGCACCCCTTGAGAATTATAGGGCAAAGGTATTTTTTTATTTCGATTGTTTCTTTGTAAATTTGATTAAAGTGAAAAAGGATGACAGCCATTGAATTAAAAGAAAAGCTAATTGAGAAAATTCGCAATACAGATAACATAGAATTATTGGATCACTTATCTGATGTTATTGAATTTGAATCAAATATTGGCGAGGTACATGTTATGAGTCCCGGTGAAATTGAAGCAGTAAATGACGGGTTGGAGCAAATTAAAAACGGCCAATGGATTTCTCATGAAGAAGTAAACAGGGAAATTGATGAATGGCTAAAAAAATAAAGTGGTCTGCAAGAGCACGAAAAGAAAGGTTTGAGATTTTAGAGTATTGGTCAAATAGAAATAAATCTAAACGCTATAGTTCAAAACTAAATCAACTGTTTTTGGACAATATTGAACTTTTAACTCAAACACCTCATATCGGTAAACCTACTCATATAACCGATCTAAGGGTAATAATTGTTCGTGATTATCTTTTTTACTACCAAGTTCAATCGTCTTTTATAGAAGTCATCACCATCTGGGATCCTCGTAGAGACCTATCCAAATTTAGATTATAAATCATAAACCTTTATCCGTTGGTCCCATTCGTGACAGGGGCAAATCATAACGACTTTAGCTTCATCCTAACTATACAAGAACCTTTAACCTTTTAGCTTTCTGCTTTCACCTCAAAAATGTACTTTTGCAAACTTTTATAAATACAATTATGCTAAGAACACATACTTGCGGCGAATTAAATATTAAACATTTAGGCCAAACGGTAACTTTATGTGGATGGGTGCAAAAATCGCGCGACCTGGGCGGAACAACCTTTATTGATGTGCGCGACAGGTACGGATTAACCCAATTGGTATTAAATACAGATTCTGATAACTCCCTGCGCGAAACAGGTAAAGAACTGGGCCGTGAGTTTGTAATAAAGGTTACCGGTAAGGTAATTGAGCGGTCAAACAAAAACCCAAAGATAGCAACCGGCGAAATTGAAATAGTTGTTAGTGCTATTGAAGTGCTTAACGCGGCTAAAATACCTCCTTTTTTAATTGAGGATGAAACCGATGGCGGCGAAGAGTTGCGGGCAAAATACCGCTACCTTGACCTGCGCCGCGCACCAATACGCAACAACCTGGTATTACGCCATAAAATGGCGCAGGAAATACGCAAGTATTTAGATGGGCTGGATTTTATAGAAGTAGAAACCCCGGTACTGATCAAATCAACCCCCGAGGGTGCGCGGGATTTTGTGGTGCCAAGCAGGATGAACCCTGGCGAGTTTTACGCCTTGCCGCAATCGCCGCAAACATTTAAGCAATTGCTGATGGTGAGCGGATTTGACCGTTATTTCCAGATAGTAAAATGTTTTAGGGACGAAGACCTGCGTGCCGACAGGCAGCCGGAGTTTACCCAGATAGATTGCGAACTTTCGTTTATTGAGCAGGAAGATATATTAAATATTTTTGAGGGCTTGACCCGTCACCTGTTTAACAAAGTTAAAGGTTTAGAACTTGGCGATTTCCCGCGTATGCAGTATGCAGATGCCATGCGCTTATATGGTTCTGATAAGCCTGATATCCGTTTCGGTATGGAGTTTGTTGAGTTAAATGACGTAGTAAAAGGCAAAGGCTTCGGCATTTTTGATAATGCCGAACTGGTTGTTGGCATTAACGCTAAAGGTTGTGCCGACTATACCCGTAAACAAATTGACGAGCTAACCGAATGGATAAAGCGCCCGCAAATTGGTGTTACCGGCATGATATATTGCCGTTATAATATGGATGGTACTTTAAAATCATCAGTCGATAAATTTTACAGCGAGGATGATCTGACCAACTGGGCCGCCGCTTTTGAAGCCGAACAAGGCGACTTAATGTTGGTTTTAGCCGGCCCTGCCGATAAAGTACGCAAGCAACTAAACGAACTGCGCTTAGAAATGGGCTCTCGTTTAGGATTGCGTGATAAAAACACCTTTGCACCGTTATGGGTACTTGATTTCCCGTTATTAGAGTGGGACGAAGAAACCGAACGTTACCATGCTATGCACCACCCGTTCACCTCACCAAAACCCGAAGATATTGCTTTGCTGGACACAAACCCGGGTGATGTTAGGGCAAACGCGTACGATTTAGTGATAAATGGAACAGAAATAGGCGGAGGTTCTATCCGTATTCACGACCGCACTTTGCAGGCATTAATGTTTAAGCATTTAGGCTTTACACCCGAAGAAGCACAAAAACAATTTGGTTTTTTAATGGACGCTTTTGAATTTGGAGCACCGCCACATGGTGGTTTGGCTTTTGGCTTTGACCGTTTGTGCGCAATATTCGCCGGACTCGATTCTATACGTGATGTAATAGCGTTCCCTAAAAACAACTCGGGCCGCGATGTGATGATAGATTCGCCATCAACCATTGCTGATGCGCAGCTAAACGAATTAAAAATTAAAACGGCACTTTAATTTACTATTTTGCATACCTATAAAAGACTTATAAGCACGTATACTTTTTGATTAAAAAATCAGTTATAAAGAGAAATTTACATGAAAAAATACCTTTTACTATTTAGCGTTATTGTTTTAGGCTTATCTGCCTGCAAAAAAGGTGATGTTACCGCCGAACAAGCAAGCATAGACGATAGAAAAATACAAGCCTTTATAGCTGCTAATTATAAAACAACCACTTTCACTAAAGATCCATCGGGGTTATATTATTCTGTTGTAAAGTTAGGTACCGGAGCTTATCCAACAGCTTCTTCAGTTATACAGGTGCAAGCTACCGGCAAATTTTTAAACGGCGGTCTCTTTTTTGAAACATCGGGCAGTATAACGTCAGCGTTGTCGGGTTATATTAAGGGGTGGCAAATTGGTCTTTTGCATATTAACGCAGGCACATTGGGTGTTGCCGGCACTGCAGGCAGGATCATGTTAATCATCCCTTCTGCATTAGCTTATGGCAGCACAGGGTCTGGCAATGTTCCGGCTAATTCGGTGTTATTTTATACGGTTGATATGATAGGTGTGGGTAATTAATATAAAAAATATAGAGTAAACAAAAAAAGCGACCGGCGGTCGCTTTTTTT
>NZ_JBDTJZ010000193.1:0-29241 GCF_039935595.1 Mucilaginibacter sp.
CAACTTATTACTATTTGCTGACCCTTGGACAAGGTATCCCCAATGGAAAATTAAGCGGTTATATTGCCATAATACGATAAGAGAAAGCTATATAAAACTTTTACGCTTTTTAAATGTCATTATATAATGAAACTAATAACCTTACTGGCGATGTTGTTGATTATATCCTCCTGCTCAACAAATGAAAATAGCGATAACGCAAAAAACGGTACAACTGTAAAACCGCCAATTGCAAGCGCGCTATGCTTCTTACTAACCGAGGGTAATAATAACCGCGACAGTACCAGCATTGAATTAGTTATAAAAAACAATAAGGTAACCGGGTCTATGAACTGGCTGCCTTATCAAAAAGATAGCAGGAAGGGATCGCTAACGGGCACCATTAATAATAATATTATACAAGCCAACTGGAGCTTTATGCAGGAGGGCATAAAAGACACCCTAAACCTCCAGTTTATGCTGGATAGCACCCGGCTGTTACAAAAGCCCCTAAAAGCAAACACGCAATCCGGCCGCCAGCAAACTGACGCGTTGGCAAGCTATACGTTGATATATCATACCAGCGATAAAATATATAATTAGTATATTTAAACGTATTAAAAAAACCACATGAAACAGCAATTCCATTACGCTACGGTTACTGCTGCTATTGAGCAGTTGCACCAGCAAGGTTTTACATTGGATATGAATTTGAACGGCAGTTATTTTGAAGCAGGCGGTAATAAATATCCCGCTGAAGAATTTGAGATAGTCGACCTTTACCGCTACGAAGGGCCGTCTGACCCTGCCGATGAAGCTACTGTATATGCTTTGACATCGCCTTCGGGTGCGAAAGGCGTGTTTGTAACCGGCTACGGGGCCTCATCCCCAGATGAAACATCAGTAGAAATTTTAAAACAGCTTCATTATAAATACCATCAAAGCGGTAAATAATAATTTTTACTTTTTTTATTTAACTTTTAGTTACTTTTAAATACTCCAATAGGTATTAAATACATTTAAAAGACTTTCGTTTTTCTATACGGTAAATTAAATACCGCGAAAGTCAAATATTATGTTTAAAAAATTCTGCATAATTAAATATTAATTCTACTTTAGCTATCGTAAAAGTATAATTACTAACCATTTATATATTTATAATTGTTATAATTGTAGCAAATACTATATTAAAGTAAGCCTGCGGCGGTTGTTTTTTTCAATGTTATTAAACTGTTAAATTACCGCTATAAAATAATGCCAATTATTAATTATGAGGAATGAAGCAAATACATCTGTCTTAGTTATAGACGATGAAGAAATGGTGAGGGATAATATCGAAGATATATTAGTTCCGAAGGGACAAACCGAGGAACAGGATATGATAAACGATGCTGCAAACATTTTGTTTGATGCACCCAAACCCCTGCTTTCGCCACGCACACGCAATATTCCAATATTTACTATTGACAAAGCCGCAAATGGTGCTGAAGGCGTTAAGCGTGTAAAAGAATCGTTAGAAAAAGGGAAACCTTATGCTGTAATATTTTTGGATATGCGGATGCCGGGCATGAGCGGGCTTGAAACAGCTATTGAGATACGCAAATATGATATTAAGGCCGAAATTATTTTTATTACTGCTTACAGCGATCAATCCATAGAAAACATAATTGAGCAGGCGGGCGAAAACGTGGGTTATCATTGCAAACCCTATGCACCCGAGGAAGTAATACAACTGGCTACAAAAGCAGTAACTGATTACAACAAACTACGCAACCTGGAGCATTTAATTGAATCTATATCTACTATCGGCCTGAATAAAAACCAGCTTACTTCACTATTAAAAAACATATTGGAGCAACTGGCCGCCTCGTTAGAGACCGATATGGCTTTAATAGGCAAGATTGATGATAAATTTAGCTACGAAAAAATACTATCTATAGGTGCGCTGGAAGAAAAAGTTAATCTGGATGCTTTAGTAGAAAAAGTACGAGGCTTAAACCTGGAGATAGACGAGGTAATGCAAATTGATGAGTTGGTGCTTGCGCGCATGGATCATTATTCGGTTTTTGCGGTGCTTAAAAAGCAGGAACGGTTGAAAACCGAAAAAATGTACCTGCTTAAGCTATTTGTACAAAACGCGGCTCAGGCTATAAGGAACGCCGAGTTAAATGAGCGACTTATTAAAGAAGAAAAACTATCGGCAGTTGGGCAGGTTATGGGCATGGTTATGCACGACCTGAGATCGCCTATAAAAAATATTAAACTGTTAACCCGGCTATTGCGTGAAGACGGGCATGAAAGTGAGTTTATTGATTTTATTGACCGGTCTGCCGAGCAGGCCAGCGAAATATTTGATGACTTTTTAGATTTTATCAATAATACACCGATTAAAAAAACAACTGTTAACTTAAATAAAATAGTTCATGAAGCAATTGAGCAGGCCGAAATAAATGAGCATGCCGCTAAAATAGCCATCAATAAAAACATACCCGAAAACTTAGTTATAGTAGGCGACGAAAGTAAACTAAGAAGGTGTATAGTTAACCTTATCAATAACGCCATTGATGTGCTATATACGAAAGATGTGCCCGACGCAACCATAAATATTGACGCCGAGACACAAAACAGCAATGTGGTGCTTACTATTAAAGACAATGGCTCGGGCATACCACCCGAGATAATTACAACCTTGTTTGAGCCTTTTGTTACGCGCGATAAAAGCAATGGTACTGGCTTAGGGTTGGCTATTGTAAAACAGTACATTACAGCACACGGCGGAAGCATAAACGTTAGCAACAATAATGGCGCAGTTTTTACCATTACGCTTCCCCTGTAAATATTTATGGCAATAAAATAGTATTGCCGAAACCTATAATAAAGTGCAAAACCAACCATTAAACACACCACAGCAGGAAAACCTTAGTAAAGACCTGGCAAAATATAAGGCTCTCATTAAAGCTTCAAACACAGGCGCCTGGGAGTATTCGCCGTCAAAGAAATTCTTTTGGTGTAATAGTATATATTTTTCTATGCTGGGCCGCAATATTGACGACTATGGCACACAGGGAGATAACGATTTAGAATTGGCCTGGTACGACCTTCTGCATCCTGACGACAGAGAAAATGCCGCCGAAACCTTTAATGAATATATTAACAATCCGGTTGGGCAGTACGAAAACTACTTCCGCATGAGCCATGCCGATGGCAGTTGGGTTTGGATATGGTCAAGAGGGCGGCTGTTAAATAATGATGATACCCAGGAGGGAATTGTAGTTATAGGCACTCACGTTGATATTACCTGGCATAAACAGGCCGAAGAAGCCATATTACAGGAGCGTATATTGTTAAGAACACTTATTGACAGTCTGCCCGATGTGATTTTTGTAAAGGATGCGGAGGGTCGTAAAATTATTGCTAACCGGGCAGATGTTAGTGCTATGGGCGCAACGAGTGAGGCCGAGGTAATTGGCAAAACAGATATTGAGCTATACCCTAACGAAATTGGTCTGCGTGGGTTTGAGGATGACATGAGCATACTGAAACAAGGCACGGCCATACTAAATAAGGAAGAGTTTTTTTTGGATGAGGATGGCCGCAAACGCTGGATGCTAACCTCAAAAATACCGGTTATTGATGATAATGGTAAAATTATCAGGATGTTGGGTATAGGGCACAATATTACTGCACGTAAAGAATCAGAAGAAACCTTAAACAAGCTTAATCAGGATCTGTACGCACAATCAGAAGAATTGAAGGTATTAAACCAACAGCTTACCCGGCAAAAAGAACAGGAACTTGAAAAAGCCATAGCACAGGGTAAGTTTGAAATTGCATCAGAGGTATTACATGATATAGGTAACGCGCTGGTAGGTTTTGGCTCATATTTAAACCGCATTAACCGGTCGTTGGAGTTGAACAACCTGGAAACCATTAAAAGCCTGGCTGTATTTTTAAAATCGCAGGAGGTTGCAATAGCCGGTGCCATTGGGCCGCAAAAGGCCGGGGCATTAATTACCCTTACTGAGGGCCTGGCACATACCCATGCAGACAATCAGCAGGAAATAGCAGTTTCTATGAGGGAGTTGCTAAACATAATTACTCATATACAAGAAATACTGAACATACAACGACAGTTTGTTAAGGACCACGGTGGCCCGCAAAGCAGGAAACCTGTTAACCTTGATAGTTTGATTGATAATTGCAGGTCAATGCTTTTTGCTTCGTTAGATAAAAAAGGCATACAGTTTAACATAAACGTACAGCCGGGTCTGCCCATTATTAAAGGCGATCATACCAAACTGATGCAGGTAATTTTAAACGTACTTAAAAACAGCATTGAAGCTATAAACATGGATATGCCCGATAAAAAAATAAGCATCGTGGCCAGACCGCAAGCAGACAAGGTTGAAATTACCATAACCGATAACGGCGAAGGCTTTACCGAAGAAACCGGTAAACGCTTTTTTGAACGTGGCTTCACCACCAAAAAAACCGGTACTGGCTTAGGGCTATATAACTGTAAATCAATTATTGAAAGCCACGATGGCACATTTGAAATAACCAGCGAAGGACCGGGGCTTGGCGCAGTTACCACCATTAGACTTTAATATAGATGTTTTTAATATTTACCGCCAAACTATATAGATATAAACTATATGCTATAAATTAATGTTATTAGTTTTAAAGGTAACGCATGTTATCTTTGCAAAAACTAAAAAATATTATATGCTTACAATAGGACAAAAATTTCCGGCGTTTTCAAAAACGGCCGTTGTTAGTTTAGAAAAAGGAAAAGAATTTGAAACATTAACTTCAGATTACCTGGTTAATGATGATAATGTTTGGACAGTAATGTTTTGGTGGCCAAAGGACTTTACCTTTGTTTGCCCTACTGAAATAGCTGAATTTAATAAAAGTTACGGCGAATTCCGCGACCGCGATACCCGCCTGATTGGCGCTTCAACTGATTCTGAATTTGTACATGCTGCCTGGAGAAGGGATCATGACGACCTGCGCGATTTAAAATTTCCAATGCTGGCTGATACTTCAAAATCATTGGCTGAAGAACTGGGTATTTTAGAGCCTAACGAAAAAATCGCCTACCGCGCTACATTTATTATAGACCCAACCGGCATAATCCGCTGGGTTTGTGTAAACGATTTAAGCGTGGGTCGTAACGTAAAAGAGGTTTTACGTGTACTTGATGGCTTACAAACAGACGAGCTTTGCCCTTGTAACTGGGTTAAAGGCGAAGAAACTTTAAGCGTTTAATTATAAATTTCAACTTCCCCAAAACGTCATTGCAAGAAACGCAATGACGTTTTTGTTTAAAATAATATCATGAACGAAACCACCGAAATTATACAGGAATTATTAACAACCCTTGGCCTTGATAATAATTACCGTACCGATAGCCTCACACTGCTTGAAAAAGGCGAATCGCGTTACCTGCGAGATTTGAAACTTAATTTTACCAGCACCTTAACTTCCGAGCATTTAAACACCAAAGAATGTGCTTTATTAGGCTTAAGCACCGCGGTAAATAACAACAACCAGCCACTTACACAATACTTTACACGCTACGCCGAAGAGCAAGGCGCGGATGCCGGAGAAATTGCCGAAGCGGTAGGCTGCGCCTCATTGCTGGCATCAAATAATATTTTTTACCGTTTCAGGCACTTTACACAAAAGGAAAAGTATACCCAGATACCTGCACGCATACGTATGCAGCTAATGATGAAACCGGTAACGGGCAAAGAGTTTTTTGAACTGATGAGCCTGGCCATATCAGCCGTTAACGGCTGCGAAATGTGCGTTAACGCGCACGAAGATTCCCTTATAAAATTGGGAACTACCGAGGAGCGCATTTTTGATGCCGTACGTTTGGCATCTTTAGTTACTTCGACAGGAAAGATTGTTTATTAATTAAAGTGAGCTTTACATAAGTAATATTGACCCGTAGGGTCTACCTATTTGTAGAAAAAGTATGCCGCTTATATTATTGCCCCGTTAGGGGTTACCCAAATTAGCGAAGGGTAGCCCTTAACAGGGCATAAGAAATAATTTTTATTAAATGCTACAAATAGATAGACCCTACGGGTCATATCAGATTATTGTCAATTAGTATTGGATAATGTTGAGTATTTTTTTATAATCAGTAAAAAATACCACAAACAGTATAAATACCACCATAGTTTACGGCTACAAGCAGGTATCTTTGTTTACATAAAACAATGAAAGCTGTTATACCTGTATATGATATTTGCACCCTGTCGCACCAGCAAAAGGACGATATTTTTATAAGCCGTTTTGCGCCATATTTAAAAAGTCACAAAAACCTGCACCTGGCGCATAAACATTCCTTTTACCACCTGGTGTTTTTTACCAAAGGGGGTGGCAATCAAACTATTGATTTTGAGAACTTCCCGGTAAAGCCCTTTCAAATATATTTTATGATACCAGGCCAGGTACATAGCTGGGCTTTTGAGGGCGAAGTAGATGGCTATATCATTAACTTCTCGACTACCTTTTTCCAATCGTTTTTGTTGAAAGCCAATTACCTGGACGACCTGCCTTTTTTTGCCGGGATAACCAGGGATGCGGTTATTGATATTCCGCAACAACTGCAAGCTAAAATTATCAGCCTGTTTGAGGACCTTGTTGTAGAAAATGAGACTATCAATTCCTTAGGTATTGATATGGCCCGGACCATCATGCTGCAGCTTTTTATTACCATAGCACGTTTAAAAATAGACGCGCCCGGAACTATCGCCCCATCCTATAATTATACCCTGTTACGCAGCTTTCAAAAACTAATTGAAAGCAACTATATGCAGTTGCGCCTGCCCAAACAATATGCCGAACTACTATACATTACACCCAACCACCTTAACGCGCTTTGTAATGATGTGCTGGGTATATCAGCCGGCGAGGTTATACGTAACCGGATAACTTTAGAGGCCAAGCGCTTATTGATAAACCATGAAATGACCATTTTAGAAATTGCAAACCACCTGAACTTTGCGGATAACTCCTACTTCAGCAAGTTTTTTAAAAAGCAGGAAGGGATGACTCCTGAAGAGTTCAGAAAAATATCAGACAATCATGTACACCATAACTAAACCCGATACCACCATGCCCGAAGTATCAACACTAAACGCTGCCATGCATGCCAAATGCCCCAAATGTCATCGCGGGGATATGTTTGCCAATAAAATGTATGCGCTTTCATCCCAAAAAATGAATGATACCTGCCCGCATTGCGGCTTTAGGTTTGAGATTGAACCCGGCTATTTTTATGTGGCCATGTTTGTGAGCTATGCGTTTAATGTGGCCCAAATGGTAACGGTTGCCGTAGGTACTTATATTTTAACCGGCAGCCATAACCCCTGGTTGTATTTAGGCTTTTTATTTACCACAGCTTTTTTGCTAGCTCCTTTTAATTTCAGATACTCGCGCGTAGTATTATTGTACTGGCTTACACCGGGCGTGCATTACGAACCGCACCGGGCTAAAGATGATTATCAAAAGTTTGTGCCGTAAAAAGCGAATCCTACTTGTCATTTCGAAACGCAGTGAGAAATCTTATACGCTTGATTGCGATATGCGAAGCGTCTAAGATTTCTCCTCGTTCCTCGTTCGAAATGACAAGATGTTAATATTACGGTTAAGTATAGACACTTGACCGGGCAATGAGCGCGAGCGAACCATATAAGGTATAAATAAAAATATGTACAGAAATTTGTACATGCCTGTCTTGTTTATTATCTTTATAAAAAATCAGGCATCATGGTAGTAACCTCATATACCTCATTCAGGCAACAGTTAAAATCCTATTTAGATAAAGTTCGTGATAGTCATACACCGTTAATAGTCACTAGTGCAGGAAATGAGGATGTGGTAGTAATATCAAAATCAGATTATGAAAGTATGGAAGAAACTTTCTATCTGCTTAAAAGCCCAAAAAACGCGACAAGATTATTAAAGAGTATTGAAGATCATGAGAACGGGAAAGGCCAGGAAAGAAAGTTGATTGAAGAATGAAGATCATATTTCTGGACCAGGCATGGGAGGATTATTTGTACTGGCAAAGTAATGATAAAGCCATGTTGAAAAAGGTTAACGCTTTAATAAAAGAGATAGAACGTATCCCTTTTGAAGGCAATGGTAAACCCGAACCTTTAAAACATAATTTAGCAGGACTATGGTCGCGAAGGATAACGATTGAACACAGGCTGGTTTATAAAGTAGAAAACGATTCGGTAGTTATTTTTCAATGCCGTTATCATTATTAAGTTCCAGCTTAACAAAAACATTTCGTTATTCGGTCAAGTGTGGACACTTGACCAAGGGGTATAGACTTACGAAGTTTTAAAAACTTCGTAAGTCTCTTTTTTCTACTTATCGCTCAACATAATCGGATTACCCTTACCACTGCCAATAATAATTACTTTGGCATTTGGCGATAGCGCGATCTCTTTTTGTGCTTTGATGGCTTCGTATTGTAATTGCTTATCAGATAAACCGGTTGACAGTATCTTTTGGTAATCGGCTATACCTTGTGCCTCTACGCGTTTACGGTCGGCTTCCTGGCGTTCTTTTTGTAATACGAACTGCATTTTTTGCGCGTCCTGCTCGGCGTTTATCTTTGATTCGATGCTGGCTTTTACCGATGCCGGCAACGCGATATTACGAACCAGCACCTGCTGCAATTCTAACCCTCTTTTAGAAAAGCTTTGCTCAATGGTTTGGGTAATTTTACTCTGAAATTCCTGGCGTTTTACTGAGTACAGGTCAACCGCCTGGTAATTAACCGCATTATCCCTGATGGCCGTACGGGTAACCGGGCGTACAATTTTTTCAATATAATCTTCACCTATGTTTTGGTAGATATAAGGGGCCTTGCTTGGGTTAACCTTATATAATACCGAAATATCAATAGTAACCTCTAACCCATCAGACGATAGCACACGTATGGCATCATCACCTTCCTTTTGGCCCTCGTTGTTAACCGCGCTCATGGTATAATTTTGCGTTTGGATATCAAAGGTGGTGATATCAAACAACGGGTTTATAACATGCAGGCCGCTTTCGATCACGTTATCCTGAACCTTACCAAACAGGGTTTGCACCCCAACTTTACCCGGCTGTATAATTTTTACTGCCGAGAGCAGCAAGCCTAATACTACTACACCTATGCCTACATTGGTAACTAACCCTCCAAAATGATTGGCCGGTTCGGGCGAGCGTTTGAGCACTGTACCTATAACAAGTATAATTACTCCTAAAATTGCGATAAACATGGCTGTTGGGGGTTTAAGGTTGTTTGGTTGTTTCTTTTATTTGTTTAATCAGTTTTAACTTTAATATCACAACAATAGCAGCGGCAAAAGCCCCCGCCAGGCAAAATTCATAACGTTTACTATCTACGCCAATATATATGGCGTAAAGGCTTATTAAAATAACAATATTGTATAGTACGTTTAGGGCTATCTTCTTCCACATATTAGTAAACGTCTAAAGTTGGGTCAATATCCTCGGCCCATGCTAAAATGCCGCCGTATAAGTTATATAGGTTAGTAAAGCCCTGTTGCTCCAACTGCATAATAGCTGCGGCGCTGCGTTTGCCGCTGCGGCACATAATTACTACATCTTTATCTTTAGCTATTTTATCAGTTTCAATTAAAATTCCGCCCAGTGGTATCAATAAACCACCCAGGTTGGATGTTTCATATTCAAAATCTTCCCTTACATCTATCAGCTGGAAATCTTCACCTTTGTCTATTTTCTCTTTTAACTCCTGTACGCTTATTTCTTTCATGATATAAATAATATATTAATAATCAAATGTACTTCTTTTTGATGAAAACAAATACCTTATAACGATGGTTTAAAACCCATCGTTATGTAAAATAACCGATGCTAATTAAATCGTTAGTATGCAATACATAGTACTATTTATTTATATATTTGAATAAGGCTTGTAACATTAACAGCCTGTAAGCGTTTATTATTAAATTAATATCATATCCTACTTAAATGGAGAAAATAACCCGCTTCTTCTGGTTCTGTTCCGGAGCGCATATAGATACTTTAAAAAAATACCCTATTGAGCATAATAAATATGTGGGCATAGGGGCCACTATATTTTTTACCGCCTTGTTTGCCTCGCTATCGGGTGGATACGCCATGTATTTTGTATTTAGCGGCAGCGCGTTTGCCGTGGGCTTTGCCATATTGTTTGGCTTGCTTTGGGGAACGGCCATTTTTAATATGGACCGCTACATTGTATCCAGTATTAATAAAGAAGGCACTACCAATCAGCAAATACTACAGGCATCGCCGCGTATTTTACTGGCTATTATGATTGGTATAGTTATTTCGCGCCCTTTGGAGTTAAAGGTTTTTGATAAGGAGATCCGCCAAAAACTAAAAACCGCTTACCTAAAGGGGCAGCACCGTAAAATTGATACCCTGCAAAAAACATACGAGCAAAAATACGGCATGGAGCTGGCCAAAACCGTCGACCTTAAAAAGGAAAAGGACTCGCTTGAAAAAGACATTAACCGCTCGCGTTACCAACTAAATCAGGAAGTATTTGGCGACAAAACCAACCAAACATCGGGCATAACGGGCTATGGCACCTATGCCAAGCAAAAACAAAGCGTGCTGGAAGAAAAGCAGGCCCGCCTAAAACTGGTTACCGACAATGCAGATAAAATGGACCAATACCTTGCCCAGCGTAAGGATTTTGAGGGGCTGAATAGTCTGCGACTTTTTACCGAGCATCAGTTGGACAGTCTCTCGGCAGTAGCCGGTTTTAGCGACCGTAACTGGGCGCTGGGTCAGCTTACCTATAATGAAAACGGCACCCGCGATTTAGATACCTATTTGGCTATCTCTTTTATCGGATATTTGTTTATCTTATTTGAGTGTTTACCGGTTTTTGTTAAGCTGATGTCGCCCAGAGGGCCGTATGATGTGGCACTTGCCAAAACGTTCGAAGCTGATATCCATTATGCCGAACGTGATAAAGAGCGGGATATGGCCATAACCGACAATGTGTTCGATCATCATTTGGATGCGGATGTACAGCATCGAAAGCGGGTAATAACCAACAACGCAGAAGAAGGTAAAAACAGGCATAGATACGAGTAAAGTAACTGCTCCCTCTTGCTTATTTATTATTAAAACTGTACTTTAATCACGATTAATCTGATCTTGATGAAAAACACAGTATTCACCGCCGTTTTTACGCTATTTTATGCTTTAACCGTTTTGGCACAACCTGCGCCAAAGCCTATTTATTACGCCGTTTCATTCCCCAACGCTGCCCATCACGAGGCCGAAATTGTGATGACCATTTCGCAAGCACCGGCAGGTGTTTTGCATTTGCACATGAGCCGCTCGTCAGCCGGGCGGTATGCCACACACGAGTTTGGTAAAAACATCTATAATGTCAAAGCATTTAACGTTGATGGTTCTCCATTGGAGATGATCCAGGTACAGGGCGATGTATATGATATACCCGTGCATGAAGATGTGGTAAAAGTAAGCTATACCCTATTTGGCAACTGGACCGACGGCACCTATGCGGGCATTGACCCAAGCCACGCGCACTTAAATATGCCCGCCGTTTTTATGTGGGTTGCGGGCCAGGATGCGCGCCCGGTAAAATTTGAATTTAATGATCTGGATAAATACGGCTGGAAAGTGGCTACGCAATTAAAGCATGAAGGCGGCAGTGTTTACTCGGCACCTAATCTGCAATACATGATGGACAGCCCTACAGAGTTATCGGCCTATAACAGTACGAGTTGGAGCGTTGCTAATCCTGATGGAAAAAGTCAGCAGATAAACCTAACCGTACACTCAGACGATGCGCCGACGGCGATCAACAACTTTGCCGAAATGGTAAAAAAAGTGGTAAAGGAAGAACAGGGTGTTTTTGGCGAGTTAGCGACTTATGATTATGGTGAATATACTTTTTTGGATGATGTGCATCCTACCAACTCGCCCGATGGTATGGAGCACCGTAACTCTACCTGTATAGTTGATAATGCCGATAAAGTGGCTGGCAACGAAAAGGACCTGTTAGGTACTTTCTCGCACGAGTTTTTTCATAGCTGGAATGTAAAACGTATCAGACCAAAATCTTTAGAGCCGTTTAATTTTGAACATGCCAACATGAGCAATGAGCTTTGGTTTGCCGAAGGGTTTACCCAATATTATGGCGAACTGGTGTTAACACGTGCAGGCTTTAATACTATCGACGAATATACTCCTACCATTGCCGGGCTGGTAAGTGCCGTGCTTAACACACCCGGTGCGGCCAAATTCCCGGCAACGCAAATGAGCCGGGATGCTGTGTTTACCGATGCGGGAGTATCTATCGATCCGGTTAATTATGCCAATAGCTTTACCACATATTACTACTATGGTGGGGCCATTGCCTTAGCACTTGATTTGCGGTTACGTGCCGATTTTAACTTAACGCTTGACGACTATATGCGCCAGGTTTGGCTATTGCGCGGCAAGGTGATGAAACCTTATACCGTTGCCGACCTGCAAACCGATTTGGGTAAGGTAACCAAAAACCCAAAGTTCGCTGCCGACTTTTTTGCACGTTACATTAATGGCATCGAAAAAAATGATTACGCCGCATTATTAGCCAAAGCAGGCTTATTGTTGCGCAAAGCGCAACCGGGCAGAGCCTGGGTTGGGCAGTTAGGCACGGCCGTGAGGGGGCGTGCCGGGCAGGTTCGTGTTAGCGGCGAGGGTGTCCCAATACTTTCAAATACTATAATGGGCACACCATTATATAAAGCGGGCATTGATGCCGGCGACCTGGTAACCAAAGCCGATGGTAACGACATCAAAAGTGTTGCCACGCTTAATCAAATAATTGCCTCCAAAAAACCGGGCGATAAGATCAGCATAACTTATAAAAACCGTACGGGCCAGCACGAAACCAGCATTACATTAGCAGAGAACCCTGCATTTGAAGTGGTTACCTTTGAAAAAGCGGGGCAACCATTAACATCGCAACAGCAGGCTTTTAGGAACGCATGGTTAGCATCAAAAGTTAAATAAGAGGAGTTCGATATAAACAATATTGACCCGTAGGGTCTACCTGTTTGTAGAATAAATTGTCTCCGTTAGATTATTGCCCCGTTAGGGGTTACCCAAATCGCGAAGGGTAGACCCTACGGGTCATATCAAATCAATTTAACTATGTGCTACAAATAGGTAGACCCTACGGGTCATATCAGTTTTAGTCAATCTTAATATCGAGCTACGTTAAATAATACCTTTGGTATGGCAGTAATTGTAAAATTTTACTAGATTAACTTTAAACCAAGCTATTTTTTCTAATTTTCGGCTTTGTTAGTCGCCTCCCCATCGGCAACAATATTAAATAAACCAATTATGAAGATAATCTTAAGTTTTGTTGTCGTATTGCTATGCATCGGCACATTAAAGGCCGAAAACGGCTATGAGCTTTGGCTGCGCAAACATCCTGCAAAAGCGGTAAACGTAACCACCTCCAAACAATCGGCAGTTTTGGATATGGCCAAAAAAGAACTGACAGAAGGCTGGCAGGGCAAAGCCGGATCAACCATAAAGCTTATTGTTAAAGCGGATAAGGATATTAAAGGCGATGGCTTTAAAATAAATGAAGGCGTTATACAGGCCAATAATGAACTGGGTATTTTATATGGAGCTTTTGAACTATTGCGCCGTGTACAAACGGGCGAAACTACAGATAATGTAGTATCAAACCCCTCATACCAACGCCGTGTACTAAATCAATGGGATAATTTGAATGGCAGCATGGAACATGGCTTCGGCGGCAACTCTTTATTTTGGCATAAAGGAAAAGATTCGTTAACAGTAACTGATGCAGAAAGAAACAGATGGCGTGATTATGCACGGGCAAATGCTTCTATTGGCATAAACGGCAGTGTAATCGATAACGTAAATGCATCGCCGATGGTATTGTCAACACCTTACTTAGGTAAAGTAAAGGAAATTGCCGCATCAATGCGCCCGTACGGCGTAAGAATATATTTAGCGGTCAACTTTGCATCGCCCATAAAAGTTGGCGGCTTAAAAACTGCTGACCCGTTGGACCCGGGCGTAATTAAATGGTGGCAGGATAAAGCAAAAGAAATTTACGCGCTTATACCGGATTTTGGCGGCTTTTTAGTAAAAGCCAATAGCGAGGGCCAACCCGGTCCGCAGGATTATAAACGCACCCACGTAGATGGTGCCAATATGATGGCTGACGCGTTAAAGCCTTATGGCGGCATTGTGATGTGGCGCGCCTTTGTATACAGCACTACGGATGCCGACCGGGCCAAGCAGGCTTACCAGGAATTTGTACCGCTGGATGGCAAGTTTAGAGATAATGTGATCATTCAGGTAAAAAATGGTCCGGTTGATTTTCAGCCGCGCGAGCCTTTTAGCCCTTTGTTTGGCGCGATGAAAAAAACATCGGTTATGCCCGAGTTCCAGATAACACAGGAGTACCTTGGTCATGCCATTCATTTAGTTTTCTTATCGTCCATGTGGGAGGAATGTTTAAAAAGCGATACCTACCAGGAAGGCGAAGGCAGCACCGTAGGCAAGGTTACTGATGGCAGCATTTACCCGCAAAAATATACCGCTATTGCCGGTGTTGCTAATGTTGGTTTAGATAGCAGCTGGTGCGGCCATCCGTTTGCGGCTGCCAACTGGTATGCGTTTGGCAGACTGGCATGGAACAATACCTTAACCAGCGACCAGATAGCCAAAGAATGGCTTGTACAAACCTTTTCACCGAGGGAAACAAACGAAACCTTATTAACCGCTACTACAGCCTGGAATAGCGGTTTCTTGCTACCGGTTAAAAAAATGATGCTGCAGAGCCGTGAAGCTGCCGTAAACTATATGATGCCTTTGGGCTTGCACCACATGTTTTCGGCCTATGAGCATTATGGCCCCGGTCCTTGGTACGCACCGCCACGTGTGCGTGTTGACTGGACGCCTCCCTATTATCATAAGGCTGATGCTAAAGGCTTAGGGTTTGACCGTACAAAAACAGGCAGCGACGCTATCAGTCAGTATAAAGAACCGTTGCAATCTGTTTTTGCAGATGTTAATAAAACGCCTGAAATATATTTGCTTTGGTTCCATCATTTACCCTGGGATTATAAAATGAAAAGCGGCCGCAGCCTGTGGGAAGAGTTATGTTATAAATACCAGGATGGCTTAACAACAGTAAGGGATTTTCAAAAAATATGGGACAATGCCAAACCTTATGTGGATAGTCAGCGCTTTGCAGATGTGCAAACCCGGCTGATGCGCCAAACCCGCGACGCGCAGATATGGAAAGATGGGGTATTGCAATATTTCCAAACGTTTAACAACCTGCCGTTCCCACCGGATATGGAGCGGCCAATGACCACGCTGAAATATATAGAAGCTACACCGCCGTTAAATATTAAATAACAAAAAACGCCCTCAGAAATTCTGGGGGCGTTTTTTGTTTACAATTCTTTCCGCATCACATAATCATTCATCCAATAAGGGCCAATGGGAATGTCCTCTTCATAGGCTACAGTAAAGCCCATTTTTTCATAAAAACCGCAGGATTTATTGTAGCGGTTAACATTAAGCTCTAAAGTTTTAATACCAAGCGCCGCTACATTTTTAAACACTTCATTTATCAACGCTTTGCCGTAGCCCTTACCTTGCGTAGATGGCAAACAGTATAATTTATGCAATTTATATACCTGCGGATCATCCTCCCGCGGGCCGTAGGATGCAAAAGCAACTAATTCACTATCCTCAAACAACAGCAAATAGGTTTGGATGCTCTGCTCAATTTGTTCGGTAAGTTCTTTAATGGAGTAGCGCTCATTAAACATATACGCCACATGATCCTCGGTTAACAAAGGCAGGTATGTATGCCACCAAATTGGTTTAGCTACTTGTTGTAGGATTGCTGCGTCGTTTGGTGTGGCTTTGCGGATAGTGAACATAATAATACATTTTCTCCCCTGTCATTTCGAAACGTAGTGAGAAATCTTATACAGGTGCTAAGTAGCGTGGCGTATAAGATTTCTCCTCGTACCTCGTTCGAAATGACAGTTATTTTTATCTGGATTAATGATTTTCCTCATCATCAACTTTTATTTGCCCGGCACCTGTATGCTCAATGGCAAAATAATCTTCCAACTCGCTTAGTGTTGACGAACTGGTGGCCATGTCTTTAATGATCCTTCCTTTCTCCATTAATAGTATCCGGTCGCATACATCAGTAACGTGGTTAAGGTCATGGCTTGATACCAGCGTGGTAACACCGGTTTTATTAACCTCTTTCAGCATGTTTTTTAAACGGAACTGTGTAGTTGGGTCAATATTGGCAAACGGCTCGTCCAGCATCAGCAATTGCGGTTGCTGCAGCAAGCACGATGCTATACCTACTTTGGTTTGGTTTCCTTTGGATAGATCGCGGATATATTTGCCGCGTTTTAATATCTCGCCATTAAAAAAATCAGTAAGACCTGCTAAAAAATCATCAACCTGCCCGCGGCTTTGCTGGTGCAGGCCGCCAATAAAATAAAAGTATTCTTCGGGCGTCAGGTAATCTATCAAAAAGCCTTCGTCAAGGTATGATGCGGTATAGTTTTTCCAATCATCATGCCCTGCTACATTCTCATCATTTATCAATACCTCTCCGGCTTCAGGGCGTATCAAATCAAGCATCATCCTGAACAGCGTGGTTTTACCCGCGCCGTTATTACCTACCAGCCCAATACTTTCGCCTTTGGCAATTTGCAGTTCGGGCACGTTAACAACCAGTATATTATTGTAAACTTTTTTAAGATCTTTAATAGCTATCATAATTACTTATTTCTAAAGCCTTCGGTTACTTTGTATTTACGTTTTTCAAAATCGGCAGCTAAAACTTTTATCCAGTAGCTGCGGGTAAGCAGGCCAATTAAACCAAGGGTTGCCAACACAGCAAAACCAAGGTTAGGGTAGCCAAAATATTTAAGTGGCATAAAAAAAGCATAGGGAAGCGCCAGTAGCGGGAGCCCCAACAATAATTGCGTTATCCCAACACCTTCCCAGTTAAATGCCGCGCCTTTGGATAGATCAATGCGCTTACCGTTGCGATTGGCAAAAAACAGCACGACGGTGGTGTTAACGCCTATGTTCCACAGGTACATTACCGACTGTATAACTACCACATGCCAGCCAAAATAAACATAAGGAAGGGTCAGTAAAAAAGCCGCGGTTGATACTGTAGTAAACAGCAAATATTTGGCCTTTAAAAAGTCGGTAAAGGTTACTTTACTTACCATTAACCCATCAAAATGCGTGGCCTGCCAGCCATACATAAACTGACCATAGTTAATAATGAATATTCCGGTCATGAACATACCTACAAATATTCTGGCCAGTTCGCCCATTCTGGGGTTAGTATAAAATATTAACCCATAAAACAAAAAGAATGATGACATGATAAGCGCCGAACGGGGTCGCTTGTTACGCAGGGCCAACTTGATCTCGTTAGCTACCAGATCCCCAATTATACCGAAACGGTTAAGCAGCGGGAACTCGGTAGTGCTTTTGCGCAGGGTTTTATGCTTTACCATCTCCTCGAGGTAAAGGTTTTGTTTAAGGGAATAAAAGTTGAGGTAAAATATTACAGCAGCTAATAACAATGGTAATACTGCTAACACCGGATGCAATATTACATTGCCAAAAAACAGGTACGAGAAATTGCGGATAGAGTACAAGTGCCATTTAAAATCGCCCATGCCTACCAGTACCAGCGTTACCGATGCAGCTAAAAATATCCAACCATTTAAGCTGGCAATACGCTTAACGTACAAAGCCAGGTAATTATTAAATACCGTAAGCCCAAAAATAGAAAGGATAAATGCCGCGGCAGTAAGCCCTCCAAAATTTACTGCTATCACTTTTAAAATAAAAGGTATAAAAAGTATAAACGGCCATAAGTTAAATGCAGATACCAAAGAGGCAAATGACAAATATCTAACCAGCGTATTGCGCTTAATAGGCAATTGCAAATAAGGCTGTACGCGTAAGGTTGGCAGTTCCTGTAATTGCATACGCGATAACAGATCGAACAGGTAATACATTAACAAGATGCCGCAAAAAGCAACCACCGGTGTTTCCTGATGAAATATTTTTTTCAGGACCACATCCATAAAAAAGCCTACGGCCAGCGCGCAAGCCAGCAGGTACAGCAGCATTAAGCCAATAACAATATGTACAGCTATACTTTTGCCCGTATTGCGGGCGCGCCAAAACGCTTTAAGCTCATGCCTGATGAAGGTGGTTGTCATGTATGTGAACCTGTAAATTAGGTTAAGGTACTAATATTTATACCTGTCGCCCCAAAGTTTCTTTAACTTTTCTTTTGACTCATACTCACGCGGGTTGTTACCTGGGTCGTACAATTTAGTGCCTTTTATGGCATCGGGCAAAAAGTCGAGGTCGACAAAATTACCCTCAAAGCTATGGGCGTATTTATAATCTTTACCGTAGCCAATGTTCTTCATCAGTTTGGTTGGGGCGTTGCGCAGGTGCAGGGGCACGGGCAGGTCACCTGTTTGTTTTACCAAAGCCATTGCCGCGCCGATAGCCGTAGTGGCCGAATTACTTTTGGCCGATGTTGCCAAATAAATAGCCGTTTGCGACAGGATGAGTTGCGACTCGGGCATACCAATTTTATTTACCGCTTCAAAGCAGCCCTGTGCCAACAGCAACGCGTTGGGGTTGGCATTGCCAATATCTTCGGACGCCAGTATCAGCATACGACGGGCAATAAACAGCGGGTCCTCGCCCCCTACCAGCATCCGCGCCAGCCAGTAAACCGCGCCGTTAGGGTCACTACCCCGCATGGATTTAATAAAGGCCGAAATAATATCGTAATGCTGCTCGCCGGCTTTATCATACAGGGCCATGTTTTGCTGTACATGCTCCAGCACAATGTCGTTTGTAAGCGTTATATTTTTACTGTCGAAAGCATTTACCAATAACTCAAATATATTCAACAGCTTACGCGCATCGCCGCCCGACAGACGCAGCAATGCCTCATGCTCTTTAATGGTGATCTTCTTTTTGCTTAGCACCACATCCTCTTTCATGGCCTTGTTTAACAGGCTCACCAGGTCATCCTCAACCAATGGCTGCAAAATATATACATGGCAGCGCGACAGCAAAGCCGATATTACCTCAAATGACGGATTTTCGGTAGTGGCGCCTATCAGCGTAACAATGCCACGTTCTACAGCACCCAGTAGCGAATCCTGCTGCGATTTGGAAAAGCGGTGTATCTCATCAATAAACAGCACCGGCAGGTTATCACCCTCGTCTTTTAAGCGCGATGCGGTTTCAATAACCTCGCGCACATCCTTAACGCCCGAATTTATGGCGCTTAGCGAAAAGAAGGGTCTATCCAGCGTTTGCGAAATAATATAAGCCAGCGTAGTTTTACCCACCCCCGGCGGCCCCCAAAACAGCATGGATGGCAGCGCACCACTCTCTATCGCCTTACGCAACACCGCACCCGGACCAACCAAATGTTTTTGCCCCACATAATCATCCAGATTTTTGGGGCGCATGCGTTCGGCTAATGGGGGCAGGTTATTCATGCAGGTAAAATTCGGGAAAGTAAATGCTAAATCCTAAGAAATTTAGTAATTTTAATAACAAATCAATTCTAAGTAAGTTTATTACTGATTACGCTCGTTTTTAATATAATAATGGCATGAACAAGACAAATATAATATCCGTACTAGGTACAAACATATCTATTACAAGTTTTAACGACAATGATTACATCTGTTTAACTGATATGGTTAAAGCAAAAAATGATGAAGTCAGAGCTGCTGATATTATAAAGAACTGGATAAGAACAAGAACTACAATCGAATACCTGGGAACTTGGGAAAGTATTTATAATCCAAATTTTAAAGTGGTCGAATTCGACCACTTTAAAAAAGAAGCAGGTTTGCCAACTTTTACATTAAGCATTTCACAATGGGTTGAAAAAACTAATGCAATTGGCATTTTCTCGAAATTAGGTAAACATGGAGGCACCTATGCTCATAAAGATATTGCATTTGAATTTGGCGGAGCAATAAGCCCCCATGTTTAAATTATATGTAATAAAAGAATATCAGCGCCTGAAAGAAATTGAAAGCAATCAATATGGTCTTGAATGGAATGTTAAAAGGATTTTAAGTAAAGCAAATTATCAAATACATACAGATGCAGTAAAAAAATACATTGTACCCAAGTCAGGTTATACTCAAGCTAAAGAATGGCTGGCATATGCAGATGAGGCTGATTTACTAAATTTAGTTTTATTTAGATGTACAGCTAAACAATGGAGAGACTTAAATCCAGAAAGAGTTTTAAATAATGAAAATATCAGAGATATGGCTAGTATAAATGAACTTGCTGTATTGTCAAGTTTAGAAAATCTAAATTCGATACTAATTAAAAATGGTTTGGGTAAGAGAGACCGTTTTAAAATTTTAAATGAAACTGCTAAAGAACAGTTAGTAAATTTAAATAAAGCTGACTTGCTTAAATCTATAAAAAAAGAAAACTCCTCTATTTATGTTGATGCTGTTGAACAAATTAAGAAAAAGATAAATTGATTAATGCAAGTAGATAAAGAGCCTAAAAGCTATATAATCAACAATACTTTTAATCAATCAACCTATAACACAATCTGCGATAAACTAGCAATCACCGATGCTGCTCTTTCATCCATCATCCAAACCCACGGCTACCCGCCCTTATGGAGCCGCCCCAATACATTTGAAACATTGGTGCATATTATTTTGGAGCAGCAGGTGTCGCTGGCATCTGCCCTATCAGCCTTAAATAAACTGCGCGAAAAGGTGCAGGAGCTTAGCCCCGCCCGCGTATTATTATTAACTGATGAGGAATTTAGGGCCTGTTATTGCAGTCGCCAAAAAACAGCTTACATAAAATATTTAGCAGAGGCATTAGTAAGCGGGCAGATCAATTTAGCCGAAATGGAGCATTTGCCTGATGACGACATACGTGCCCAACTCATTACCCTTAAAGGCATTGGCAACTGGACGATTGATGTGTACCTGATGTTTGTTTTGCAACGCGCGGATATTTTCCCTGTGGGTGACCTGGCAGCGGTTAACGCGCTGAAGCGGATAAAAGGATTGCCCGCATCAACCCCTAAACAAGAAGTGGCCGCTGTCGCCCTGCAATGGCAACCGTATCGTACGGTAGCTACGATGGTGTTATGGCATTATTATTTATCGGCGCCAAAAAAGAATAAATAAAAATGTCATTTCGAACGTAGTGAGAAATCTATACACAGATTCTGGATTAGCGTGTGTATAGATTTCTCCTCGTACCTCGTTCGAAATGACATGGAGATTAAAGGTGATGTGAGGACTTTATTTCAGCGTCACACCTGTTTTACCCATAGTATAACCATCGGCATATAATATAACGGTATAGCTTCCTTTTTGAAAAGGATTGGGGTTTACCCAATCAATAGTATAACCGCTGCCATCGTCTTTATAATCTATAGATGTTTTGTAGGTGTATTGCAGGTCCTGTCCATCAGCGTTGAAAGTAGCATCAGTGCCCGATGTGATCAGGTTGCCTGTTGGGTCAATAACACGTACATAAATATCATGCGCGCCTTTTACCGCAATAGGATTGCTGGCAATAGTAAAGTTGATCTTTATCTTTTTTGCCGGGCTGGCGCGGGTTACGTCAACTTCTTTACCGCTGCCTTTAATTTTATAGGCTACTACATTGGCCGCACCAACTTTAAGTGCCGATGCCAGGGTTACTTTAGTGCTCAGATCCTGGTTTTGTTTTTCAAGGTTAGTGGCTTTTTCAGTAACGGTGCCCAGGTTGGTTTTTAAAGTATCACGTTCGCTGGCAAGCGTTACGTTCTCTTTTTTAAGCTCCTCAATATCGGCAGTGTATTTGGTTACAAAATACCTTAGCTGTTTAATGTCTTCCTGTGCTTTGTTCAGCTCGGCAAAGGTTAATTTGCCTTTGGCCAGCTCGCTTCTTAACACTTTTATTTTTGATTTTAACGAATCGTTTTTGGCCTGCATATCTGCAGAGAGGCGGGTTTTGCCGGCGTTTACCTGTTCAATTTGGGCCTCCAAGCTATCCAATTCGGTTTGCAGCCTGGTTTTTTCGTCATTTTGGTAAACGATCTTTACGTCTGAATTGTTTTTCTTGATGTATAAGTATACATCGGTGCCTAACAACGCTATAATAACTACAATTAGAAAATAAATAACGTTGGAGTTTTTTTTAGGCTGTGTTTGATTTTCCATAGAATTGAGATTTTAAAGATAATTTTACATCAGCTATATTATCTATAGCTAATTAACAGTTGATTTTGTTTGGCTACTTATCTTTAAGTAACGGCATTTATAATTATTCAATTAACGTAAATAAAACAATAATATGATGAATTGTTTGCGTAAACCTACATTTATCTTACTATTGTTGCCCGCTAAAGTATATACATTATACTTAAAACGCAATTATTATGTAGTAATAATAAACTGCTACGTACAGAGTTTATATCTTTGTAGTACCCGGATAAACTTATTTTTAATGCATATATACCGCCTGTTCTTGTTTGCGCTTTTGTTACCTGTTTTAACCAGGGCCCAAACTCCTGACGAGAAAATACTCCCCTACAAGCCCGATCCTAAACGTGAGTTTAGAGGCGTTTGGATGGCTACTGTAGAAAATATTGACTGGCCAACCAGCACCAAAATGCCTGCCGCCCAGCAAAAACAGCAGCTTGCCGATATATTGACCGCGCACCAAAAAACCGGTATTAATGCGGTTATGTTTCAGGTAAGGCCCGCTGCCGATGCCTTTTATGCTAAAAGCCGCGAACCATGGTCGCGCTGGTTGACCGGCAAGCAAGGCCAGGCACCCGACCCGGCTTTTGACCCATTGGAATTTGCTATTACCGAGGCCCATAAACGCGGCATGGAACTACATGCCTGGTTTAACCCCTACCGCGCCACTAACGACGCCCGTTATAATCTATTGAGCCCTAACCATATTACCAATTTAAAACCCGAATGGTTTATGATATACGGCGGGCAAAAGGTATTTAACCCCGGCTTGCCCGAAGTACGCGAATATATTGTACAGGTAATATTGGATGTGGTGGATAACTATGATATTGACGGTGTACACATGGACGATTATTTTTATCCATACGCCATTGCCGGGCAAAAAATAAACGATGCTGATGCCTACCAGAAATATGGCGGAAACTTTACCAACATAAAAGACTGGCGCCGCAACAATGTTGACCAACTGATAAAAATGCTGGCCGACAGCATACATAAACATAAGCCCCGTATAAAATTTGGCATAAGCCCATTTGGTATATGGGCCAACAAATCGCAAAACGTTGATGGTTCTAATACACACGGGGGCGATTCATATTATGAATTGTATGCCGACTCTCGCAAGTGGATAAAAGAAGGCTGGTTGGATTATATTAACCCGCAGCTTTATTGGCCAATTGGTTACCGCCTGGCCGCTTTTGATAGTTTACTGAATTGGTGGAGCGACAATACCTATAACCGCCACTTATATGTGGGGCAGGCCGCCTATCGTATCAACGAAAGGAAAGTGACCAACTTTAAACATGCCGACGAAGTGCCCAACCAGATAAAACTGATACGTGCCAACCCGCGTGTGCAGGGCAGCGTTTTTTTTAGTTCAACATCATTAACAGATAACCGGCTGGGATTTACCGACTCGCTTAAAAACACCTATTACCGGCATCCCGCATTGCCACCGGTAATGTTATGGCTTGATTCGATACCGCCAAATGTACCCCGCAATCTTTCGGTTAAAAAGGAAAACAGGGCCATCCGCCTAAACTGGGAAACACCACTTTTGGCTGCCGACAAGGAACCGGTATACGGTTATGTAGTTTACCGTTTTGAAGGCTTGGGAAAGTTTGACCTTAACGACCCTAAAAACATCCTGCATATACAATTTAGCGCCGAACCTTTTTATGTGGATGCCACTGCCGAAAAAGGCAAAACCTATTCGTACATAGTCACGGCAATTGATAGGCTCAAGAACGAAAGCGACCGGTCGCCGGCGGTGGCGATAACGGCACCGTAACCTCTAATGTCATCTCGAACATAGTGAGAGATCTATACATATGTTCGGATTTGCTTGTGTATAGATTTCTCCTCGTACCTCGTTCGAAATGACAATAAGGTTTTATTATCTTGCTTAAATTATGAGAGCTGTTTTACAACGTGTATCTGAAGCAAACTGCCGGGTTAATGGCGAGGTTACCGGGAGCATAACAACAGGTTTGCTTATCCTGCTGGGTATTGCTGCGGATGATACCACGGACGACTTCCAATGGCTCGCTCAAAAAATAGCCGCTATGCGCATTTTTAGTGATGACGAGGGGTTAATGAACAAAAGTATTACCGATGTTGACGGGCGCATTTTGCTGATATCGCAGTTCACCTTGTTTGCGCAAACCAAAAAAGGTAACAGGCCATCGTTTATACGCGCGGCAAAGCCGGATATTGCCGTGCCGTTATATGAACAGATGATAACCACCCTCGCCACATTAACCAACACCAAAATTGAAACCGGCATATTTGGTGCCGATATGAAAATAAGCCTGATTAACGACGGGCCAGTTACCATTATATTAGATACCAAAGACCGCGATAACCATTAACTACCATGACCATTACCGACGCACAAAAATTAGTTGATAACTGGATAAAAACAACCGGGGTACGCTATTTTAACGAATTGACCAACACGGCCATGCTAATGGAAGAAGTTGGCGAGGTTGCCCGGATCATGGCGAGGCAATACGGCGAGCAATCTTTCAAAAAATCAGATACCGAAGTTAACCTGGCTGATGAAATGGCCGATGTTTTATTTGTGCTGATTTGCCTGGCCAACCAAACCGGTATTGACCTTACCGAAGCCCTGCAAAAAAATATGGATAAGAAAAACATCCGCGATGCCGACCGGCATAGGAATAATGACAAGTTGAAATAAATTATAGCTTCACCAGCATATCCCCATCCAAAACCGGGATGGCGGTTGTAGTATCAACCTGCAAACAAAAAGCAATGTCGCGTTCAATACCCAGTGCTTTTAGGCGTTCGCTATGCGATGTTTTTTTGAGGTAGGTGTCCAGGTCATGTTTAGCTATGTTATACAAATCGTTTGCCGCTATGGCAGGGTCATCCGGTCTAAAAGCGCCATTTTTTAACTGTTCAGTAACCGCACCTGCAAAAAGGGTATCTTCCAGGTTAAAGTTATTCTTCCAGCCCGAGCATACCAGCAAAATATTTTCCTGCTGATTGTTTAACCAGTTACACAAAGCCGTTAAGTTTAAAAATGAGCCGATAACAATCTTTTTTGCATTACGCGATAGATGCAGTGCGTGCGTACCATTAGTGGTAGTTAACACAATGGTTTTACCGGCCACGTTATCTGCCGTATAAGAGAATGGCGAATTGCCAAAATCAAACCCGGGTACCACTTCGCCATCACGCTCGGCGGCTAATAAGTAAGTACTATCTACATCGCGATAAGCCGCACATTCCTCTACCTGCGATACGGGGATAATAGCTTGTGCCCCATTTTCAATACCATAGCAAATTGAGGTTGTGGCCCTAAAAATGTCGATGATAACAACAATAAACTTTTCGATATCGTAAAGCGGCAAAAGCGCGGGTGTAAGGCAAACCTGTAGTTTTTTATTCATGTCACAACTATTGGACAAATGTAATATTATAAATTAAAAACACCGGCTAATTAGGCTGAAGCCTACTTCCTGTCCTTTATTATCCGTTGGTTAAAACCAACGGCAATGAATAGGATATGTGGAGATAAATAAGAAATGCTATGCATGATATTATTCATTGCCGTCGCATTTATGGGACGGATAAGTGCTAATTGGTAAGAATGGCTTTATCCGAATCTTTACAAACAATTATAGCAATGCCCTGTAAAAGTCCATCAGTTTATCAACTACCTTATTATTATCATGCTGCTGTTCAATTAACGCGCGTGCATTTAAACCCATTGTGCGGCAATACTTCTCATTTTTTATACAGCGTTTAATGGCCTGGTAAAACTCCTCCCGGTTATTGGCTATAATGATGTTTTTACCGTTTTCGTAATTTATACCTTCGGCACCCAGCGAGGTTGATATAATGCACTTTTCCATAGCCATACCCTCTACAATTTTTACCCGCATACCGCCCCCGGACAGTAGCGGAGCAATCATAATGGCTTTGCTGTTAATATACTCCAACGCATTGTCTACCTCGCCCTGTATAAATATTTTACCCATTACTTCATAATCGTCAAAACTTTCGGGTATATCGTTTCCGGCTATATATAACCTTGCATTCAGGTCGCCGTCTGTAAGTTCCTTTAAAAAATTATCCAGAAACCATTCTACCCCTTCGCGGTTGGGCAGCCAATCTAATGATCCTAAAAAGAAAAGGCTTGGAAACTCGGTTTGGGTATAATCAGGCTTGTATTTTTCCAGGTTAAGGCCCACCGGCAAAACCTCAACCGGTATGGTAATTCCGTAATTTTCTATTCCCTGCTTATCCTGCGGGGTAAATACGGTAATGGCATCAAACTTATTTAATTGCAGTATCTCGTAATTGAGAATACGCCGGGCATGCATTTTAAGATATGACCGTTTAAACGGATCAGTTTTTTGCTGTGATAGCCTTGTCCATACCTGGTTCTCAATATTATGGGCGCGGTATATTAATTTGGCAGTACTGTTTTTGCGTACGGCTGATAAATACAACGACACCATTAACCCTTCAAACTGTATTACATCATAATTATTTTTACGTACCTCGCCTATCAGCAAAGTTTCAAATTCCGAATCATAATATCGGTCAATATTAAAGGATGTTTTGCTGAACAGATTAACGGCTACGTCAAGTACCGATACATTGATATCAATATCATAAGCCCGGTAATTTATCTTATCTATAATATCCTCGTCCGGTTTGCTTACTTGATATTTACGTTTACCATTAAGTGCCACCAACGAAACTTCATGACCTAAACGCACCAACCCTTTTATGGTATTACATACCACAATTTGGTAACCGCCATTTTGCGGGAACGGGACACGATGTGTTAAAAACAGTATTTTCAACGGGCTAAGGGGTGTTTTTAACAAAAATATAAAAATACGCTATACAATCAAGGTTTAGAGGCTGGCATTACAGTCCGTTTAAATCAGTGTATTGTAAAAAAGCGGGTGTTGATAACAATAGAAGCGGTAATCAAGAATTAATACTCTTCATTAAGCTCCATGCCGGGTGCTGTTACTTTAAAAGTAAGACGATGGTAAGGTGTATGCCCTAACCTTAAAACCGTTTCACGATGATTAATAGTTGGGTAGCCCTTATTGCTGTGCCAGTTATATTCGGGATGCCGGGCCGCTATTTGTTTCATATAGTCGTCGCGGTAGGTTTTAGCCAAAATTGATGCTGCCGCGATGCTGAAATATTTACTATCGCCCTTTACTATACATTGATGCGGGGTGGCTTTATATTTATTAAACCGGTTGCCATCAATAATTAAAAATTTCGGCTCAAGAGTTAATTTTTCAATAGCGCGGTGCATAGCCAGGAACGAGGCGTTTAAAATATTTATCTCATCTATTTCCACATTATCTACTGATGCCACAGCGAAAGCTATAGCTTTTTGTTCTATTTCTAAACGCAAAGCATATCTAACTTCTTCAACTAATAACTTTGAATCATTAAGCAGGTCATGATCAAAATCAGGGGGTAAAATAACCGCAGCAGCAAATACCGGCCCGGCCAAACATCCGCGTCCTGCTTCGTCACATCCGGCTTCAAGTAATTCTTGCTGATATCTGGCTAATAGCATAGTGAAAATTTCACCTCAAATATCTTAATTATCTAACAAATCACAGTGTGTAAAAAAGCAACTGTTATAATTATAATAATTAAAAAATCCGGAGCGTAAGCAGCGTAATGTCGTCAATTGGTTTACCTTTCACTACAAGATTTAAATGATCCATCAGGGTTTGGTTAAACCTATCTGGCGATAGGTTATTATGCTCCTTCACAAAATCCATCAGCAAGCCCTCGTTCCACAATTTGTTTCCAAAGGGTTCAAAATCAAGCAAACCATCCGTATAATTAAACACCAGGCTATCAGGCCCTACCTCAACCTCGCCCTCATTTAAAAAAGGCAACTCCTCAAAAGCACCTATCATGGTAGTGCCTAGTTTAAGTTGTATAGCCTCGCCGTTACTGTAAAGTATAGTGGGGTTATGCCCGGCATTTATATATTTAAGCCTGCGCGTTTTTTCATTATACTTAGCTAAAAACAGGGTGATAAATTTTTCGCCCTTGGTGTTGCCTATCACTTTATGGTTAAGGCGGTTTATAATATTGGTAAGGCTGTTCTCCACCGTGGCCCAGGCATGTAAACTGGCCTGAAAATTGGCCATTAACAATGCTGCCGACATACCCTTGCCCGATACATCTGCTATACACCATAAAAATTCATCCTCATTAAGGCGTATAAAGTCAAAATAATCGCCGCCTATGTTTTGATGCGGGAGATATTTTGCCCCAATTTCAACACTTGTTTCCTGGTGTATACGTTGAGGTATCAGCATATTCTGCACTTCAACAGCCAGTTCCATTTCGCGTTTAAAACGCTCGGTATCCAAACGTTCGCGAAAAAGCTTTTTATTCTCCAGCGCAACCACAATAATATTTACCAGGGTTTGTATAAAGTTGAGGTCATTATTAACCATCTCGGCCGACGTATTAAAATCGCCAATGATAGCGTATGCCAATGGTTTGTTTTTATGATAAATGGGGATAACGTAATCATACTTTTGCAGTAGCTTGTCCTCATTATTCTTTAAAGAAGTAGGTGATCTAAATTTGTTCAACCTGGCGCAGGCGCGGTTTAGCGCGTCGGCCGTTTCTGGCTTACCTCCGTATTTTGATATACAGATATAGCCATTGTCCTTCTCAATTAAAAACCTGAAGGCACCTACCAGTAAATAATTTTGCAAAATCACTTCCAACATCTGCACCAATACGGGCGTTGCAGTATTTTTATTGATAGCGCGCGTTACATCAAGCAATGAGTTTAACT